>NZ_QRHM01000001.1:0-135622 GCF_003470325.1 Collinsella sp. AM24-1
GAGTCCTGAGGCTGTTGCAATGAAGATGAGAATCAAGGCTTCGGCTTCGCTTGGGATAGCTAAAAAAGCCCAGTCCCAAATTAGCTGCCGTGCCGCTATACTGGTGCGCGGTCGTTTGCGAGCTCACGCGGCGGCCCTTGGTAACCCGACTTCCCGCGCCGTATCCGTAACGGCGCTCCCGGGGGAAGCGGATATACGCAAAGGAGTTTTATATGAGCAATCCCTCGAACCGCGCTTCGATGCGCGGGCAACTCACGCTGCGCGGCGTCGTCATCGGCGTCCTTGGCTGCGTGATCATCACGGCAAGCTCGGCCTACACGGCCCTCAAGATGGGTGCACTCCCCTGGCCGATTATTTTCGCTGCCGTCATCTCGCTGTTCTTCCTGAAGCTCATGGGCAACGCCAGCCTCAACGAGGCCAACGTCACCCACACCATCATGTCCGCGGGCGCCATGGTCGCCGGCGGCCTGGCGTTTACCATCCCGGGCGCCTGGATGCTGGGCTATGCCGACCAGATCAGCTGGCTCGACATGTTTATCGTGGCACTCGCCGGCACCATCTTGGGCCTGCTGGCAACGGCGCTCATCCACCGCCACTTCATCATGGACGCCGCGCTGGAGTTTCCCACCGGCAATGCCGCAGCTCAGACACTGCGCGCCACCGAGGCCGGCGGCAAGACCGGCAAGCAGCTCTTTGGCTCCATGGCCATCGCAGGCATCTACAGCGTGCTTCGCGACGCTCTGGGCGTGGTGCCCAGCATGCTGTGCACGCTCAATATCCCCGGCGTGACCTTTGCCATCTATAACTCGCCCATGCTGCTCTCCATCGGCTTTTTGGTTGGCTTCGCCCCGGTTGCCTTCTGGTTTGCCGGCGCGCTGCTAGGTAACTTTGGCATCATCGTGGGCGGCACCGCTGCGGGTCTATTCGACGTTGTGACTGCGCAGGGCATCGTCAAATCGCTCGGCATGGGCCTCATGATGGGCTTTGGCGTCGCCGTCGTCCTCAAGGACATCCTGCCGCAGGTCGCCGGCATCGCCCGCGGCCTCGCCGCCGACAGCTCCAGCGACACCGACGAGCAGTCGCTCATCTCGGGCTCGCTTAAGCTCGACGCCGGCATCATCGGCCTGGGTACTGCCGCCATAGCCGTGATCGTCGCCATCGCGCTCGACCTTGGCCCCGTCCCGGCCGTCATCGTCACGCTGTTCACCTTTGTCACCACTATCATGAGCGCGCAGAGCTGCGGCCAGACGGGCATCGACCCCATGGAGATCTTCGGCCTCATCGTCATGCTCATCGTGGCTGCCTTCGCACAGATCGCCCAGGTCAAGCTGTTCTTTATCGCCGGCATCGTGGCCGTGGCATGCGGCCTTGCGGGCGACGTCATGAACGACTTTAAGGCCGGCGCCGTGCTGGGCACCGACCCGCGTGCGCAGTGGATCGGCCAGGCCATCGGCGGCATCGTGGGCGCCCTGGTCGCCGCTGCCGTCATGGTCGCGCTCGTCACCGCCTATGGTCCGGATGCTTTCGGCCCCGACAAGAGCTTTGTGGCCGCGCAGGCAAGTGTGGTCGCCACCATGGTCTCGGGCATCCCGAGCGTGCCGTGGTTCGCAGGCGGCTTTATCGCCGGCATCGTCATGTACTGGCTCGGCATTCCGGCCATGATGATCGGCCTGGGCGTGTACCTACCGTTCTATATGTCGCTCACGGCTTTCTTGGGCTCCTGCGTCAAGCTCGCCTACGACAAGTGGGCCGCACGCCGCGACGCCGCTGCCGGTCTTTCGGACGAGGAGAAGGCCTCCAAGGATGCCGCCTTCCAGGAGCAGGGCCTGGTCGTCGCCAGCGGCCTGCTCGGCGGCGAGTCCATCGTCGGCGTTATCCTGGCGTTTGTCTCTGTTGGTCTGAGCCTGCTGGGGTAGGCCGAACAACAACGCACCAGCGCAGAGCGCGGGGTCGGAATCAAACCGGCCCCGCGCTTTTTTGTCTATTTGACTCTTATGATCCTCACGGCGTTTTAGCCATGTCGATTGTCCTGACTTCCAGGTCAACAAACCTTGTCTGACACCTCGCCTAACGCGGTGTAGAGTAAAGACGACAGACGCAAGAAGCGGCTCAGAAGCTAAACGAGGTAAGCATGGAACTCGACAAACAACAGATCAAGCGGCTGCGCGAGCGTCATCATCGTCGTCACGGTATACGCCCTGCACACAGCGAGGCCATGGAGAATGCCACCCGTTTCCTTAAGCAGGCGTTCAACATACGCGAGGGACGCGCGCCCTATCACGTGATTCGCAAGCGCTTTGTAAACGGGGCGCGCCTGACTGGCTCGCACTTATGCATCCTGATCATTGCCATGTTGATCGCGAGCATCGGCCTCGATATCGACTCGGACATTGCCATCGTGGGCGCCATGCTCATCTGTCCGCTCATGGGCTCGGTCCTTGCCATGGCATACGGCATCGCCACGCTCGACCGCGAGATTGCCGTCGAGGCAATTGCCGGCCTCGCGCTGCAGATGGTCTTTTGTCTAATCACGTCCACGCTGTACTTTAAGCTCTCGCCCCTTGGCACCACCACGGCCGCCATCATCGACAACTCGACACCGACTGTGTGGGACCTTGCCGTCGCGCTCGCGGGCGGCTTTGCGGGCGGACTGGGCAACTCGCGCGACCAGGAACCCGCCACGCTCATCGCCGGCGTGGCCGTGGCGACCGCGCTCATGCCGCCCCTGTGCGCGGCGGGCTATGGCATCGCCATCGCAAGCGGGTCGCTGTTTCTCTCGGCCCTCTACGAGTTTGGCATCAACGTGGTCTTTATCGCACTGGCTGCCGAAGCCGTGCTGCTTCTTTTGCGCGTGCCGCTCAAGCGCGACCTCAACGGCGACGGCATTGTGACCGCCGAGGAAAATGCCGAGGTCGATGAGCTGTCACACAAGGTGCGCCGCCGCATCATCGTGGGCACGGTGATCTTTGCCATCCCCTGCATCGTTATGACCGCGGGATCCATTGGCTCGGCGCAGGCCGGCGTGCAGGACGGCTATGGCGTCACCGAAACCACGCGCGAGCTTGCCGCGGTGCTGCCGGGCTTTAAGGATTACACCGTTGCCGTCGAGACCTCGGCCACCGAAGGCGAGGAGGAGGGTATCGTCGAGCGCGAGGTTGTCGCCCATGTGACGACAAGCGAGGCGCTTGGGGCACACGACCGCCGTGTAGCCCGCAAGCTCATCGACCTCAATGTGCCCGAGCTCGATCGCGTGGAGTTTGATGTGCAGTAATACGCGACGTGGGATGGATGCGCGCAGCCGCGAGTCACGACATGGCGCAGACGTGACGCGGGCCACGAGCAAATAGCGGGACGCGGTTCATGGCCGCGCTCCGCTCGCTGATTTATTGCCGTGAATCAGCTGTCCGCATCGACATCGCCAGACTCCACTGTAAACGCCGGACCGGTACTCACCAGATAAAAACGGGTCACCCTGGTATCTCTAAATAGGTAGAGCAAGCCCTGATCGCGTCGGCGCGAAATATACGCCACGTGGACCGTACCGAATTCTTCGCCGTTTTCATTCTTTAACACCAGAATGTTGGGGTCGTCCATACGCTCGAACTGTCCATCAACGCAGTTGCCGCCCTTGCCGACCAGTTGCCACCGATGGTTATCCTCCTCAAGAAAGGCCAGAGTTTCCAGACTTGTTTTGTCATCCCGATAGTAACCATCAATGGCAAAGCCTTCGGAAACGCATTCCTGCATATAGGATGTTTCTCGATTTATAGCAAACTGCCCTGCAACGCCCAGGAGCACAGCCAGGCAAACCACCGCAAGGGTTATCGAGACAAAACGGCGGCTCATGTTAGCCAGCCCGGTACTTGTTTAGCGGAGCACGAAACATACTTGGAACCTCCGATATCAGCGCAAACGCCACCTACGGCCTGCCGGCAATCATATGTTTCCAACATCAAACCATATGGCAACCACTCGCGAGAGGCGTATCGGCGAACGGTGCGTTTTTGCGCTTCATTGGCCAAACGTCAACGCGCACTACAGCTCTTGCTCGACCTATTCAGATCTTGTCGCATACTACCGTAGATCCCCAACGCTTCCACCCCCAAGAGATCATTTTTAGTACGTAAAGAAGCCCTCGCCCGAGCTTTCGCCCAGCTTACCTTCGTCGAGCATTTTCTTGAGGACGGAGGCCATGGCCTTAAAGTTGTAGGGCATCATCATCTTTTTGAGCAGCGGGCTCACCAAGCCCGGGACCTTTTGGTACTGCATGACGATGTTGTACGCCGTCTGGATGCCCACGGTGTCGAACACGCGGAACGGCCCCTTGGGAGCGCCGGTGCCGCGCGTCCACGCGAGGTCGACGCTCTTGGGGTCACTCACACCCGAGACATACAGGTCAAGGCCCGAAAGCAGCCACGGCACCAACATGGAATTGAGCAGGTAGCCGTTCTTTTCCTTGTTGACGGGCAGGGCAAGCATGCGGATGTCGTTGGCAAAGTCGACGAGCTCGTCGAAGTAGCGCTTGTCGGTTTGGTCCTGTGCCATGACCTCGGTCATGTTGTTCTTCCAGATAGAGTTGGCAAAGTGCAGCGACAGGTACTTCTCGGGACGGCCGGTGTACTTGGCAAAGGTGCTCGGCAGCAGCGTGGATGAGTTGGTCACGATGACGGTCTTTTGCGGCAGAACCGGGGCGAGCTTCTTGTAGAAGTCGATCTTTGCCTGGGTGTCCTCGGCCATAGACTCGATGACCAGGTCGGCGTCGGCCACGGCCTTGGCAAGATCGAGCTCCAGCTTGAGTGTGGAGTAGGCACGCTCGACGGCGGCGAGCGCCGCTTCCTTGTCGAAGGGCTGGGTGCCATCGGCGATACCGGCGCACCACTCGCCCGTACCGTCCTCCATGCCCTCGATTGCCGCGATGTACTCCTTGCGCACGTGATCGATCTTGGGCTGGGTGCGGCCGATGCTGCCCTCGTTGCGCAGCCAAATCGTTACATCAAAGCCGCAGCAGGCAGCCTGAAAGGCAATCTGGCTTCCCAACACGCCGCCGCCGGCAACACAAACGGTCTTGTAGCTCATGGGACGGTCCTCTCTTACGTAATTCCATTGATGTGTATTTATTCAACCGTAAGGATGACGCGCGTTGGGGGTGGGTTCTATAAACGGGCGGTATTTCGCGGCAAACGGCTACATATGTTCATTATCTCAGGGTTCCGAGGGCAGTTTTTGGTGCCACCGAGACGTCGTTTTCGGAAGTATGCGGCAAATTCCGAAACTCTTGAGCACGTCCTGATTTTCGCCAATAAAACCGCAGGTACACAGCTTTGACATATCCGGTGTGCTCGGCCTATTCAGATTTTGCCGCATACTTCCGAAATCTAAGTTCGCAAAGGGTGATAGTTGGGGCGTTTACGCAACATATGTCCAGCAAAAACGGGTGGTAGCCGGCACGGCTGCCACCCGTTTGTCTCATATCTAGCCCATAGCGGGCAAGCTACTTCTTAATGCCGCGTCCCAGACGCTTGGCGACCGATGTGACGGCCTCCTCGCTGGCCGGCCCGCAGCTCACGCAGCCGTCATGGGCACGCATCTGACCGGTGACCTCGTCCATCGCGAGCGGCGCCACCTTCTCGAGCTTAAAGCCCTTGCCGGCGCGCATGTTTTCCTTGGCCACGCTGATCATGAGCTTAATGCGGTTGAGCTGGTTGACCTCGGACGCACCGGGGTCGTAGTCCACCGCGACAATGTTGCTCTCAGGATGCTGGCGGCGCAGCTCCTTGATCACGGCCTTGCCCACCACGTGGTTGGGCAGGCACGCAAAGGGCTGCGTGCAGATGATGTTGGGCGCACCATGGTCGATCAGGTCGAGCATCTCGGCCGTGAGCAGCCAGCCCTCGCCCATGTTGTTGCACACCGAAAGTACCGTACGGGCCTTGTCGGCCATGGTGCCGATGCGCTCGGGCGCCTCGAAGCGGCGGGACTTCTCGAGCATCTCCTCCACCGGCGTGCGCATCCAGTCCACAAGCTTGATGAGCGCTTGCATGCCCGCGCGTGTAGTAGCAGAGCTTCCCAGCTCGTCTTTCTGCAGCTCGGCGTTGCTCATGGAGTAGAGGAAGAAGTCGAGCAGGCCCGGCACCACGGCCTCGCAGCCCTCGCGCTCAATGACATCGACCACGTGGTTGTTAGCCGTGGGATGGAACTTGACCAAGATCTCACCGACCACGCCCACGCGCGGCTTGGTGCCCTCGCCCACGAGCGGCATGGTGTCGAACGCGCGGATGGCCTCGCGGCACAGCTTGGTGTAGTTGTGGCGGTTAAACTTGGGCGCCAGCTTGCGGGCACGCGCCATGTACTCCTCGTAGAGCGCGTTGGCGGCACCGGGCGTGGCCTCGTACGGGCGGCAGCGGTAGAGCATCTGCATCATCACGTCACCAAAGAGCACCGCGTAGACTGCCTGCTTAAGCAGCGCCGGCGTCAGCTTAAAGCCGGGGTTGTCCTCGCCCAGCGCCACGGCCGAAAGCGAGATCACGGGGATCTCGGGGTGGCCGCTCTCGCGCAGGGCCTTGCGGATGAGCGCGATGTAGTTGGTGGCACGGCAGCCGCCGCCGGTCTGGCTGATGACCACGGCGGTCTTGGACAGGTCGTACCGACCGCTCTCGATGGCCTCCATAATCTGGCCCGTCACCAGAATCGACGGGTAGCAAATGTCATTGTTCACATAGCGCAGGCCAGCCTCGACGGCATCGTGGTCGGTCGAGGGCAGCAGCTCCAAGTTGTAGCCGGCACCGCGGAACACCTCTTTGACCAGGTCAAAGTGGATCGGCGCCATCTGCGGGCACAGGATGGTATAGCCCTCGTCGCGCATCTGCTCGGTAAAGGGCACCTTGGGCCATGCGGTCGAGGCGCTCTCACGCTGTGCCTCGAACGCGTACTTGCGGCTCGCGAACGCGGGGGCATCCGTGGAGGGCGCCACCGGCGCAGCGTCGCCCTGCTCAAAGACCTCGCCCGCAGCCGTGGCCTCGGCCAAGCGCTCGGCCTCCTGGTCCTTGAGTGCCGCCATGAGCGAGCGGATGCGAATGCGCGCGGCGCCCAGGTTGGACACCTCGTCGATCTTAAGCACGGTATAGATCTTGCCGCTGGCCTCCAGGATTTCCTGTACCTGATCGGTGGTCAGGGCATCGAGGCCGCAGCCGAAGGAATTGAGCTGGATCAGGTCCAGGTCGTTGCGCATCGTCACAAAACGGGCCACGGCGTACAGGCGACTGTGGTACATCCACTGGTCGACGACGCGAATCGGACGCTCGGGCTTTACCAGATGCGCGAGCGAATCCTCGGTAAAGACCGCAAAGCCAAAGCTCGAGATAAGCTCGGGCAGGGCGTGGTTGATCTCGGGGTCGTTATGGTAGGGACGACCGGCGAGCACGATGCCGTGACCGCCGTGGTCCTCGACCCACTTAAGAGCCTCCTCGCCCATGGTCTGGATGTCCTCGTGGAAACGCGCATCGGCCTCAAAGGCAGCGTTGACAGCGGCATCGACCTCGGAGCGCGTGATCTTGGGCCCACGCACGCGACCGCGACCGGCTTGCGCATCGGCCACACGGTCGACGGCGAGCACCTGGTACAGACGGCGCTTGAGCTCGGTCTTGTCATGATAGGGCACAAACGGGTACAGGAACTCGATGTTCTGCTCGCGGATCTCGTCGATGTTGAGTGCCAACGCCGTGGGATAGCTCATGACGATGGGGCAGTTGTAGCAGTTACCGGCCGTCGGGTCCTCTTTACGCTCCCAGCGCACGCACGGCATCCAGATAAAGTCGACGTCACGGTCGATAAGGTTCATCACGTGGCCGTGGCTCATCTTGGCCGGATAGCACACGCTCTCGGACGGCATGGACTCGATGCCCGCCTGATAGGTCTTTTTGCTCGACTGGTCGGACAGCTGCACGCTAAAGCCCAGACGAGTAAAGAACGCGTGCCAGAAGGGGTAGTTCTCATACATGTTGAGGGCGCGGGGAATGCCGACGGTGCCGCGCGGGGCCTCGTCGGGGCTCAGCACCTCGCGGTTAAACAGCAGCTCGTTTTTCTTTTTGAAGAGGTTGGGGGCCTCGGTCTTTTGCTTTTTGTGGCCGGCACCCTTCTCGCAGCGATTGCCGGTGATAAAGCGCCTGCCGCCGCCAAAATCGTTGACGGTAAGCTGGCAGTTGTTGGAGCAACGGCCGCAGCGGACGTGCTTTTGCGTCACGGTGAGGTGCGCGATGTCCTCGGCCGAAAGGATGGTCGAGATGCCGTCGGCGCCGGCGCGATCGCGGGCGAGCAGGGCCGCACCGTAGGCGCCCATACAGCCGGCGATGTCGGGGCGCACGGCGTGAACACCGGTGAGCTGCTCAAACGCACGCAGCGTGGCGTCGGACATAAAGGTGCCGCCTTGGACGATCACCTGACTGCCGATCTCCTTGGGGTCGCGCAGCTTAATGACCTTGAACAGGGCATTCTTGATGACGGAATAAGACAGGCCGGCCGCGATGTCGCCCACCGTGGCGCCTTCCTTTTGCGCCTGCTTAACGCGCGAGTTCATAAAGACCGTGCAGCGGCTGCCCAGGTCGACGGGGGCCTTGGCATGAATGGCGGCATCGGCAAACGCGCGCACGTCCATGTTCATAGACACGGCGAAACTCTCGATAAAGCTGCCGCAGCCCGACGAGCAGGCCTCGTTGAGCATGATGTGCTCGATGACGCCGTCCTTGACGCGCAGACACTTCATGTCCTGGCCGCCGATGTCCAGGATGAACTCGACGCCGGGCAGGAAAGCCTTGGCGCCGCGCAGGTGCGCGACGGTCTCGATCTCGCCGGAATCGGCCTTGAGGGCCTCGATGAGCAGCGCCTCGCCGTAGCCCGTGGTGGTCACGTGGCCGATGGTGCAGCCCGCAGGGATGTGGTTGTAGAAATCGGCCATGATGACCTTGGCCGTGCCCAGGATGTCGCCGTTGTTGTTGCCGTACCAGGTGTGCAGCAGCTGGCCGTCCTCGCCCACGAGCGCGGCCTTCATGGTGGTGGAACCGGCGTCGATGCCGATGAACACACGGCCGGTGTAGCCGTCGAGCTTGCCCTTGGGGACGACCTCGGTGTCGTGGCGGGTCTTGAACTCGGCAAAGTCCTCGTCGGTGGCAAAGAGCGGGTCCAGGCGCTCGACCTCGGCACCCTGTGTGTCACCCAGGGCATCGATGGCCTCAATGAGCTGCGGGAACGTGCTGAGCTTGTTGGACTCGTGCGCCATGGCGGCGCCGCTTGCCACAAACAGGTGGGCGTTTTGGGGCACAATGCGGTGCTCCTCGTCCAGGTTGAGCGTGAGGTAGAAGCGGTGGCGCAGCTCGGAGAGGTACTGCAGCGGGCCGCCAAGGAAGGCGACGTTGCCGCGGATGGGGCGACCGCACGCCAGACCCGAGATGGTCTGGGTCACGACGGCCTGGAAGATGGAGGCGGCCACATCCTCGGGACGGGCACCCTCGTTGAGCAGCGGTTGCACGTCGGTCTTGGCAAATACGCCGCAGCGACTGGCGATGGGATAGATGGTGGTCGCGTTGGCCGCGAGCTCGTTGAGGCCGCTCGCGTCGGTGTGCAGCAGGGTTGCCATCTGGTCGATGAACGCGCCCGTACCGCCGGCGCAGGTGCCGTTCATGCGCTGCTCAATGCCGTTGTCGAAGTAGATGATCTTGGCGTCCTCGCCGCCCAGCTCGATGGCGACATCGGTGGCCGGGATGAGGGTCTCGACGGCACGCTTGCTGGCGATGACCTCCTGGACAAACTCCAGGTCGAGCCACTGGGACAGCAGCAGGCCGCCCGAGCCGGTAATGGCGCAGGTCATCTGGGCCGTCGGCAGCACGGTCGCAGCGCCCTCGAACAGGTCGCGGGCGCAGGCACGGACGTCGGTGTGGTGACGCTGGTACTTGGCGTAGACGATCTGGTTGTCGTCGTTGAGCACGGCGAGCTTAACGGTGGTGGAGCCTACGTCGATGCCCAGGTGCAGGTTGCCGCGGGCGGCCTCGGGGTTGAAGATCGCGCCTTCGGGGGCGTGGGCGGCGGCTACGGGCTCAGCGGCGGTGGCGGGCTCGCTAGCGATGGACGTCTCCCCTGCCGCGTTCTTGGCATCGGCAACAGCCTCGACAACTTTCTCGGCTGCCGCGGTCGCGGCCTTCTGCGCGGCGTTCACCACGGCGGGCGCGGCCTCGCGTGCGGCAGCAACCATACGATCCTTGATGCCCTCGACGAGTTTGCTCATCTGTCTCTCCTCTTAGTTGTTGGACTCGACGGTTGCGGCGGTGTCGGCCGCGTCCTCGAGCTGCAAGTTCAATAGCTTCATGCCGTATTCCGGCACGTTGATATCAATGGGTTGGCCATACAGGTCGCCGGGACGCACAAAAGCGAGCACCGTCATAATGCGCGCCATGGCCTCGGGCGATTCGGTGAGCCCACGCTCAAACCAGCGCTGAATCATGCCGACCTCGGCACTCACGACGTAGGTGACGTAGTAGTCAAAGAACGTACCCAGCGCCAGGCCCAAAATACCCGTCTGCGCACGCGGCACCACAGCCTCACGCGCGGTGTCGATAATCCTTTTAATGAAGGCCTGGTCGCCGCCCGGACCCAGCAGCGCACCGATTAAGTCGCGGTTGGCCGCAAGATAACGCAGCAGCTCAACCGAACCGGGCGCCGGCTCGAGCTCATCGATGTTGTGATAGAGATCAGGCAGCTGAGCTGCGGTGATGAGCTCAATGCGCTCACGGATCTCGGCCAGCAAGCCATCCTCGATTTGATTGATAAAGTCGGGAATATCGCGGTAGTGCGAATAGAACGTGCGACGCGTAAGGCCAGCGCGCTCGGTGAGCGACGCGACATTAATGCGCGAAAGGTCGCCGCTTTCGGCAAGCTCGCTAGCAAGTGCCTGGCGAAGGGCACGCTGCGAGCGAAGGGACCGGCGATCACATTTCTCGAGCTGGGACAAGCGTCCTCCTTGTTACTCAGCCTGTGCGCTATTGCACAGTGCGAGTATTATTGCACACCGTGTGCATCAACACGTAAAGGCAATATTTGGAATGTGGCAGAGGGATTATCCCTTTGTCGCATCCAGTGACCGCCTAGGTTGTGCCGGTTGTGCCTGGCTTTTGGAGCGGTATTACCGATTGTTCAAAATGGCATTCGTGGGTAGAATAGTGTCGACGGCAGCCCAAGTTGTGGTTAGCTGGGCAGCGCCGTTGCTTGGTTTAAGGGGTCAACGCCTTAGCGGCGGCGACCCCTTTTACGTTGCTTCGAACGTTGCTTAAGTGCCTCGGAAAGTCCGATGAGCGTCGTGAGGAGCGAGACCAAGGCGGTCAGGAGCCTCACAAAATCAATCAGATCGGTCATGGGCATCACCTCCCATCAGATGGAGGGCGCTGCCCGGCACATGGAACTGCCGTCAACGATACCGATTCTACCAGAGCCTAGTTATATATACGAATATATGTTCGTATTCCAAGCACACAGGCCCCTGTGACAAAGGGGCTGTCCCTTTGTCACATTATTCGATGACGGTGCGGGAGTTTTGCTTGCGCATGGTGGCGAGCATGTGTTTGGGAACGGCGTGGACCATGCAACTGCCGATAGTTGCGCTCGCGGCGGCCTTAGCTGCATTGCTGCCGTTTTTGGTCGCGTAGCTGTGGCGGAAACGCTTGAGCATGGCAATGTCGTTGCCGCCGTCGCCGTAGACAGCGACCTCGTCCTCGGCAATACCGTAGTAGCCCGCCAGCCAGGCCACACCCTCGCCCTTGTTGCACGCCACGTCCGTGATCTCGAACATCACCGGATCGAACGGCGCGTTGACCACGCGGTCCGATCGCTCGGCAAGATACGACTTAAGGTCACGCTCCAGCTCGGGCGAGGTCACGCGACAATTGATCTTGCATACATCGTGACGCAAGATATCGCCGATCGACTGGTCGAAATACTGTTCCTCGTGATAGCCGCCACGCGCACGCATGCCGCGCATCACAATACGCTTGATGGGGCTGTCCTTTTTAAAGCCCGCCTGATGCATCTCGAACGAACCGCTCGAGTACATGCCATCGGGCGTGGAACAATCAAAGCAAATGTCCGGGAACGCCTTGAGCAGTTCCTCAGTGACCTGCGGATCGATGGTCCAAGTCTTGAGCACCTCGCCATGGCTGTCGCGCACGATGGATCCATTGGAGCAGCAGGCGTCAAGCGCCAAGCCCGTAAAGCCATGCTCGCCGATCGGCAACGTCGAGCGTCCAGTCGCGGGAACCACGTGCAGGCCAGCCTCAGTCAGCTCGCGAATGGCACGGCGGATAGTCCCGTCCGCCTCGTGCAGGGCGTTAAGCAGCGTTCCGTCTAAGTCACTCGCGAACATCTTGATCATGGGCATGCCTCTCTTTCGTCTGCACGATATTTTAGACGAGAATGAGCGCGCCCATGCAAGGGCGCTCCAACGCGCCGGGACATTCGCTCCCGCAAAGCCACAGTGCCCCAGCGCGTTAAATCAATCGCCACAAGCGACTTTTCAGCCGATAAAACAGCGCCGTCGTCAACGTCAGCACCGCCAGCATGCCTGCGAATACAATCGCCGGAGTCCATCGATCGTATGCGAGCCCGTAAACCAATTGGCCAATAGGCGTTGCGCAGGAAAGAACCGTGTAAACGACCGAAAGCACTTTTCCGCAGAGCTCAGTCGGCGCTGCCCGCTGAACAAACGCGATGATTTCAACCGACGCAATGGCTGCCCACACCATGACCCATGCCGAACCAACCGCAAACACGGTGAACACGCATACATCTGCGCCGAACAGTAGCGTAACAATAATCGGTACGACTCCAAAACAGATCATCGCAACATATCGACATATGCCATTGAGAGAAAAGCGATGCGGCCAAATGCCGACCAAGCCACTGCCGGCAAGACCACCCAGGCCCATAGCAACCTCAACTATCCCAACGCAGGACGATTGCATGCCGAGATGCTTTGTAACAATAATGGGAGCGCCAATCGTTAGCCCAACCAACGCAAGGTTCAAAACGGCCGCAAGCAAAATCACAGCGGCCAATGATGCATTTTGCAACAGATACCGAATCGACTCCCGAAAATCGTTTCGGCATGTCGTGCGAGTCACGCCGTCTCCCATTGTTTCAGATGAGGCATTTTGCTTGAGTGCGACCCCAAACAAGAAAGCTGAAATCGCAAACGCCACCGACGCGGTTGTGCAAAGAGTATCGATGCCAAAGCACCCATAGACTGCCGTCCCGACCGCAGGGCCCAAGATATTGCTCACCATGGTCATCTGCGAAACCAATGCAGTGGCCCGCTCAACCTTCTCTTCACCCGCCATGCGCACCGTCTCAATTTGGAGCATTGGCTTCAGCAGCGATTGAACACCATATTGAACACAAAGTATCGCTACTACGACGACCGCAAGAGGCAATGAGCGCTTCATGGGGATAGACAGCAGTGATGCAGTCATCAGAGCAATGCCGAGGGACACGAGGACCTCGCGATGTCTTCCCCTATCCGCCAAGATTCCGCCAACCGGAGTTGCAAGTACGCCGGGTATGAACGCTATCGCCGCGACGACGCCATATAACGTTGACGATCCACTGCGATCGAACAAGTAAAGTGGATACGCAAAGCACAGCGCCGACAGCATCGAATACGTGCACAGCTGCGCAACCAGAAGTTCCGCGAGCCTGATTGACCGCACTGTTTTTGATTTCAACGAGACGCCGACGTCTCTCAGCCCAGCCATAAGCCCACCCCCTATACATACCACTAGTATGTATTTAATGACTTGAAAAGGGCAGCCGTGGCTACCCTCACAAATCAATTACATACCGTTGGTATCTATATTACCACCCGGCGCGGTCCCATACGTCCCAAATCTGCGCCGTTGTCTGAAGCACTTCATTACCCAAATCGAGCCCCACCGCGGCAGCCATCTGCGCCAAACATTGTGCGCGAGCGAGCATTCGCTCCTTGGGCTCGAGCGGACGGAACAATGGCAGCAGCCAAAGATTCGCCAACAACGATACGGCCTCCGCCGCTTCGCGCGGGCATTCGCACGCAATGGAGCCGTCGGCGATGCCCTCCTCGATCACTGGCAAGAGACAGCCATCGGCCGACTCGTCAAATGAGCCCTGGTACTGCATCGCCAGTAGGCGCGAGCTTTTTACCGGATCTGCTGCAGGACGCATACGTGCCCATAGCTCAATTTGTGGAACAACGGACTCGGGAGCGTACAGTCGCTTGAGCTTTTGGGCTCCGGTCATATTACCGACGCCAAGCATCGAGCGGCGGTGCTCAACAATCGGAGTCATCGCCCGATCAAACGCGGCGTTGAAAATCTCTTCTTTGCTCTTGAAGTGATGATAGACAGCGCCCTTGGTCATGCCGTCGAGACGGTCAACGATATCTTGAATACTCGTCCCCTCATAACCCTGTGCGCAGAATAGCTCCAGTGCCGCGTCGAGAATCTTCGCGACCGTCTCCTCGGGATATTTATTGCGACCCATAATCCGCCCATCCGCAACGCAAGTCTTGTGCCTCATTGCAGCATTTTAACGTTGCGGATGGCAGACGGTCGATTCTACACCGCGGCCGGGCCGTGTTCGCCGGTGCGAATGCGGATGACTTCTTCGACCGGCTCGACCCAAATCTTGCCGTCGCCGACGGCACCGGTGCGAGCGGCGTTGCAGATAATGTCAACGATACCGTCGACATGCTCGTCGGCGCAGATGAGGGTGAACTGCACCTTGGGGATCGTGTTGACGAGCAGCTCGTTGCCGCGCACGTATTCCTTCCAGCCATGCTGCGCGCCGCAGCCCTGCACCTGGTTGATGGTCATGCCGCGAACATCAGCCGCAAACAGCGCATCTTTGAGAACCTCAAGCTTCTCGGCACGAACAATCGCTGTAATCTTCTTCATAGTGAATTCCTCTCTTCAATAAAAGAAATTGATTTACCTTCACATGGCACGGGTTTTCCAGGTGCCGCAAACCAACCTCAGAGATCATAAAAATTCAACTGACTGGTCTTAGCAGGTTTCCCAAGTGCCGCAGATTGCCGTGAAAGAGGAGCGAAGCGTACTTAAGTACGTGAGCGACGATTGAACGGCAAGGTGCGGTGCTTGGGGAAGCTGCTAATCGAGTCCGGAGAACGAGGGATAAGCGCTCTCGCCGTGTTGACTCGCATCCAAGCCCAGTGCCTCGTCGGCCTCGTCCACGCGCAAGTTGCCGTGGAACAGCGCCTTGACCACTGCGGCGATCACCAAGTCGAGCACCAGCACAATAACGACCGTCACCATAATGCCCAAAATCTGCGAGATGAGCAGCGACACGTCGCCCGTGTAGAACAGGCCGCCCTTACCGGTCCACGAAAGCTCCGGCACGCAGAACAGGCCCGTGAGCACGCCGCCCAAGATGCCGCCAATGCCGTGGCAGCCAAACGCGTCGAGCGCGTCGTCGTAGCCAAACTTGGTCTTAAGATGGCTGATAGCCAGGTAGCAGACGGGCGATACGATCAAGCCCATGACCAGCGCCGCCCACGGCTCGACAAAGCCCGCGCCCGGCGTGACCACCACGAGGCCCGCGACCAGACCGGTGCTGGCGCCCACCAGCGTGGGGCGACCGGTGTGCACGCGCTCAACGACAAGCCACGAAACCATGCCCGCCGCGCTGGCCGTCACGGTGTTGAGGATGGCAAGCGCGGCCACGGCGTCGGCCTTGAACTCGCTGCCGCCGTTAAAGCCAAACCAGCCAAACCAAAGCAGGCCGGCTCCCAGCGCCACAAACGGGACGTTATGCGGACGGTAGCTCACCATGCCAAAACCGCGACGGCGGCCGAGCATTAAGCAGAGGATCAGGCCGGTAAGACCAGACGAAATGTGCACCACGTCGCCGCCGGCAAAGTCGAGCGCGCCGATGATGTCGCCGATAAAGGAGCCCTCGCCACCCCAGACCATGTGGGCGAGCGGCGCATAGACCACGAGCAGCCAAATGCCCAGGAAGGCCGTCATGGCACCAAACTTAACGCGGCCTGCCAGGCTGCCCGTGACGATAGCAGCCGTGATCATGGCAAACGCCATCTGAAAGGCGATGTTGATGATCTGGGGGTAGACGGCGCCGTCCGCGGCGTTGCCCTCGGCCGCCTGCAGCACCTGGTTGAGCACCGGCAGGCACAGAAGCTGGTCAAGGCCTCCAGTAAACGGACTCGAGCCGTCGCCGCCGTAGGCCAGCGACCAGCCGGCAACAATCCACAGCACACCGACCAGGCCAATGGCGCCAAAGCACATGAGCATGGTGTTGATGACATTTTTGCGCCTGGACAGGCCGCCATAGAAAAACGCCAGACCCGGTGTCATTAAAAACACGAGCATGGTGCAGATGAGCATAAACGTTGTCGATCCCGTATCGTACATTCGCTCCCCCTTGGTCGCATGAACGTTGTCGGCGCTCATGATGCGGCCGAGGGCCAACTGGTGTAGACCAGATACGGCGTTGTTAAACGCTGCGTTGTCGAATGGAAACGGTGCCGCAATCTTGGAAACGGCACGGCAACGGGCGCGAAACGAACGGGAAACGTGCGAACGAGAAGGGCGCGCTTGGCTCCGCTTTGGCTAGCGCCGGAACAGCTCGCGGGCTCGGTCGCGGAGGTCGGTAGCTCGGATGACGCCCTCGTAACGATTGATGCGCAGACGCGGGAAGGCGTTAAAGAAGCGTAGGTCGCGGCGGCTGAGTGACACGCTCGGCACCGGGCGGCTCATGCGCTTGCCGGCAAGGCGACGACCGAGCGACGGACGCGGCATGCTCGGCGCGGCATCGGCCACGCGACGGGCAGCGAGCGCCAGGCCGCGAGCACCATCCGAAATAAACGTCGGCATCGAAGCCTTCTCGCGCAGGGCATCGAGCGCCGCGTCGCCCAGCTCGGCCAGCCAAGCGTTAACGGCGCGACCGCGGATATGCGTCTGCGCCACCGAGTCGATCGCCGAATCGGGAATACGTTCGAGCATAGAGTTGGAGGCATCGGCAAGCGACTCATTGATGCGGTCGGCAAGGTCGGCACGCACACGCTCCAGCTGATCGGACAGACGCCGCCAGCTCGCCAACGAGCACACCGCATCGACCATCATCGCGACCGCGACGATAAAGGCGGCCAAGCGCACGATTAGCACCGGCAGATGGCCAAGCAGCCCCAGCAATGCCGGCTCCACTAAACGGCAAATACACAACGCACCCAAGCCAAACGCGCAGGCCCAGTACAGGCAGATGCGTCCGTGCAGGTTAAACGGCAGATGCGAGTAATCCCAAAACCGGGCACCCGTCGTTTTTTCCAACAGCACGCCCACGCTATATTCGATCACGCTGCATACGAGCGCGGCAGCGACAAACTGGCTCGAGGCGTCTGGGATTCCACGCAGCAGCAACCAGCACGCAATGCCGCCCGCACCGTAGATGGGACAGCACGGCCCTAGCAAAAAGCCGCTGTTGGCAAAGCGTCCGTGGTTGAGCATGGCGCAGACTGTCGACTCCCATACCCAGCCGCAAAAACCGTAGAAGGCAAACGAGAGTACCAGCGCCGAGAGCGGACAGGCGGCAAGCGTCGCGCCGTCAAATGCCATGTCGATCGCGGTTCCCACCGTCTACCCACTCCTCTTTTCGTTCGATTCTTTGCTCGAGCCGTCACTCGGGCCCTCGTTCAAATCGTTCGCGCCGCCTTTGCGCGGCAGACGGCCGGCAATCGTCTCGCGCAGTGCGCACCATTTATCCGCCAGGCACACAATCCATGCCTCACGACACGTCGGCGGCACCGGTACCAGCGGAAACATATGCCGTACGATAATATTCCGCTCGCGCGGCGTCAGCTCAAAATCTTCCTCCGCACGCGCCAAGGCAAAAAACGGGTGACGAAAGCCATGCAGTCGATGGCTTGGGTCGGGATCGTGCCAGTCATAGAGAAAGTAATCGTGCAGCAGGGCCCCGCGCAGCAGCGATAAGCGGTCGACGGAGATACCGACGCGGCCCAGGCGCTCGGCAAAGGACAGACTTGCCCGCGCTACCGAGGTCACATGCGTATAGACCGTCACATCGCCATGTTGGATAAACTCATGCATCAGGTCCAAGCGGCCCGCCTGGGCAAGCTGACGGGCGGCATCGTCGACCTCGCGCGCGATTTTCTCGGCACGAACGGTATCGGACATGCGGCCTCCTTCCGGCGGCGCTCGGCGGCAAGCCGCGGCCTGCGCGCAATGAATAAAATCATCATCGAATTTACCAGTATGGCATCGGACAAAACGTTTTGCCCCACCAGTTGGCGAATTACCGCGCCGCCGTCACATATCAAACGCCAAAATGTGCGAGACTGTCTTGTGCAATTGTGCCGGCCGAGGGAGTGCCGGCGCACGATTCGCATGGAGTAACCCACAACGATGCTGCTTACGCAAACGACAACGCCCGAGGACGTCAAGGCTCTCGATCGCGCCGAGCTTCCGCTGCTCTGCGGCGAGATCCGCCACGCCATCCTCGAAAGCTCCGCCGCCGTCGGCGGGCACGTTGCCCCCAACCTGGGCGTCGTTGAGCTTACGGTTGCGCTCCATCGCGTGTTTAACTCCCCCATCGACAAGATTGTCTTTGATGTTTCGCACCAGACCTACGCCCACAAGGCGCTGACTGGGCGCGCGTACACTTATATCGACCCGGCACGCTACGGCGAGGCCTCTGGTTTTGCCAATCCTGACGAGTCCGAGCACGACCTGTTCGCCATGGGCCACACCTCCACGTCGGTGAGTCTGGGCTGCGGCTTGGCGCACGCTCGTGACCTGGCGGGCGATGCGTACAACGTCATCACCATCATTGGCGACGGTTCGCTTTCGGGCGGTCTGGCGTTTGAGGGCTTTAACAATGCCGCCGAGCTCGACAGCAACCTGATCATCATCGTCAACGATAACGACCAGTCCATCGCCGAAAACCACGGTGGCCTGTATCGCAATCTGGCCGAGCTACGCGCCAGCAACGGCACCTGTGAGCGCAACGTTTTCCGCGCGATGGGGCTCGACTACTGCTATCTGGACACCGGCAACGATGTGTTGGCCCTGGTCGACACGCTGCAGGAGCTGCGCGATATCGATCATCCCATCGTGCTGCACGTCTCCACCGCAAAGGGCAAGGGCTTTGAGCCAGCCCAGAGCGACCCCGAGCGCTGGCATCATGTGGGTCCGTTTGACATGGCGACTGGGCGCAAGCTCTGCCCGGGCCATCCGAGCGAGCCTGCGCCGCGCACCTATGCCGACATTACGGGCGAGGCGCTCAGCGCCGCCATCGAGCACGATCCGCAGGTCGTGGGCATCACGGCCGCCACGCCCTACATCATGGGCTTTACACCCGAGCTTCGCGCCGCCGCCGGCAAACAGTTCGTCGATGTGGGCATTGCCGAGGAGCACGCCGTGACCTTTGCCACCGCGCTTGCGCGCTCGGGTGCCAAGCCAGTCTTTGGTGTGTACGGCACGTTTTTGCAGCGCGCCTACGACGAGCTGTGGCACGACCTGTGCCTCAACGATGTCCCCGCAACCATCCTGGTGTTTGGCGCATCGATCTTTGGCACCACATCCGAGACGCATCTTTCGTTCTTTGATATTTCTATGCTGGGCGCTCTCCCCAATATGCGTTACCTGGCGCCTTCCTGCATGGAGGAATACCTATCCATGCTGAGCTGGTCGCTCGACCACCGCGAGCATCCCGTGGCGATTCGCGTGCCGGGCATTGGCTTGGTAAGCCGCCCCGATCTTGCGCCTGCCGAGGACGCCGATTACGGCGCCGTTCGTTACAACGTGGTGTGCCAGGGTCGCGACGTGGCCGTGCTCGCGCTTGGCGATTTCTTTGAGCTGGGCGAGCGCGTGGCAAACCGTCTGACTGCCGAGTACGGCATCGAGGCCACGCTCGTCAACCCGCGCTATGCAACCGAGCTCGACCGCGAGTTCCTCGACAGCCTTGCCGCCAAGCATCGCGTTGTCGTCACCCTCGAAGACGGCATCTTGGACGGCGGCTGGGGCGAGCGCGTCGCGTGCTACTTGGCCTGCACGCCCGTGCGCACGCGCACCTTTGGCATCGCCAAGGGCTTCCCCGACCGCTACGACCCCAACGAGTTGCTCGCTCAGAACGGCATGACGGCCGAGAACATGGCCGCCGAAGCCGTTAGGCTACTTAACGAGTAAAAAACCTCCGCAAGGGAAGCACCCCTGCGGAGGTTTTTATTTTCGCGCGCGATTATCTCAATCTGTAACATCTAGGGCCCGAATTCCCGTCTAACTGTTACAGATCTAGACAAACCGTCTTTGCCCCTGACCTTTGTCTCAATCTGTAACAGATAGAGACCTTTTGGCCGTCTAACTGTTACAGATCGAGACATTCGAATTCCCCTGAAGAGAAAATCTCAATCTGTAACAGTTAGAACCCATTTCCTCGTCTACCTGTTACAGATTGAGACAAAGCAGCGAGACAGGCCACCACATCTGCAAGAACCACCACAAAGGTGCCTGTCCCTTTATGGTAGGTAGAATAACCCATAAGGTAAGTATGTTTCTGAGTTATTTCGTGTTGACCCATTTGAGCGGGATAGGGTATAACTCTACTCAACCGCTAGGGATTTTATTGAGAAAGGTGTTCTACCATGAGCAAGAACCTCTCCCAGCAGGTCGTTCTCGACCGCCGCGGCTTCGTTGCCGCCACCTTCGCAACCGTTGCCGGCCTTGGTCTTGCCGGCTGCTCCGACACCAGCGCCGAGGCCGACAAGGGTTCCGCCGTCGGCTCCTCCAAGAGCTCCGAAGATACCGAGGCTTCCACCATACTCGATGCCAAGGCATTCGACAAACTCGTCGACAACGGCCCCAAGGCCGATGACGACGCCATCGCCGCCAGCACCTGGGCCACGGCCGTCAAGGACGCCGGTGTCTTTAAGATCGGTGGCGTTCAGACCTCCACACTTTTCTCCCTCCTCAACGAGAAAGACGGTCAGACCCGCGGCTTCGACGCCGGTATCGCACAGCTCCTGTCCAACTACATTCTGGGCGAGAACAAGGTCGAGATCACCCAGGTGACCTCGGACACGCGCGAGTCCGTCCTGCAGAACGGCCAGGTCGACGCTGTCTTTGCCACCTACACCATCACTGACGAGCGCAAGAAGCTCGTCTCCTTCGCCGGTCCCTACTACTACACCCAGCAGGCTATCCTGGTGCTCGCCGACAACGACGACATCAAGAGCGTCGACGACCTGGCCGACAAGAACGTCGCCGTCCAGTCCGGCTCCAACGGCCCCGCCATCCTGGAGGAGTTCTCCCCCAAGGCCAGCCAACAGGAGTTCAAGACCGACGAGGAGGCCCGCCAGGCACTTCAGCAGGGCCGCGTTGACGCCTACGTCATCGACAACAACATGCAGCAGAGCGCCCTGGTCCGCGAGCCCGGCAAGTACAAGATTGCCGGCAAGCCCTTCGGCAGCAAGGAGCCCTACGGCATCGGCCTGCCGCTCGATTCCGACGGTGTCGCCTTTGTCAACGACTTCCTTAAGAAGATCGAGGACGATGGCACCTGGACCGAGCTGTGGCAGATCTGCATTGGCGACCGTACGGGCGACACCAATGTTCCCGAGCTGCCCGAGATCGGCGCCTAGGCAGCGAGCCTAGTAACGGCCGCTACGAAACCATACGGAAACGCACGATGCGCTTTATTGCGCTAAACTGTTTCCTCACTGAGTTGTCGGGGCTTCCGTACACACGGGAGCCCCTTTCCTTACCGGCGGGAGGTCCGCATGAGTCTCTCCGAGCTCTGGTCGCTCTATGGCCAGAACTATATCGACGCGCTGCTAGCAACCTGGGGCATGACGCTTGAGTCGTTTGCCATCGCCATGGTGCTGGCCGTCGCCGTCACCGTGATGCGCGTGTCGCCGCTCAAGCCGCTGCGCGTCTTTGGCGACCTGTATGTCCAGGTCTTCCGTAACATCCCCGGCATCGCGCTGCTCATTATCGTCGTCTATGCGCTGCCCCCGCTCAAGGTCGTCCTGCCCTACCGCACCTGCGTCATCGTCGCCACAGTGCTCTTGGGTTCTGCCTTTGGCTCCGAGAACTTTATGAGCGGCATCAACACCGTCGGTGTCGGCCAGGTGGAAGCCGCCCGCTCGCTGGGCATGAGCTTCAGCCGTATCCTCGCCAAGATCGTGATTCCGCAGGCGCTGCGCTCGAGCGTGCTGCCCATGACCAACCTCTTTATCGCCGTCATGCTCACCACCGCGCTCGGCAGTCAGGTGCCGCTTAAACCGCAGGAGCTCACCGGCGTGGTGAGCTACATCAACACGCGCTCGCTCGGCGGCGTCGCCGCGTTCTTTATCTCGGCGCTCGGCTACCTGGGCACGGCCTTTGTGGTGAGCCACATTGGCAACTATATCGATAAGAAGGTGAGGATCCTCCGATGAGCAAGCGCTCCACCTCCGCGCTCACCATGCGCGATGCGCTCTACGAGGCTCCCGGCCCCAAGATGCGCGCCAAGATTCGCGTCGGCACCGCCATCTCACTTGTTGCCGTGGCCGCGCTCATCGCTCTGGTACTGCAGCGCTTTTATGTGACCGGCCAGCTTTCGGTCCATTACTGGTACTTCTTTACGCACCTCACCACCTGGAAGTTCCTGCTTGCCGGTTTTGAGGGCACAGTAAAGGTCGCGCTCACCGCCGGCGCCATCGCGCTGGTACTGGGCTTAGCCCTCATGCTCGGCCGTACCAGCGACATCAAGCCGCTGCAGCTGGTCTGCCGCGTGCTCACCGATTTCTTCCGTGGCGTGCCGAGCCTGCTGTTCATCTACTTCTTCTTTTTGGTGCTGCCTCAGTACAAGATTTCACTGCCGTCGTTTTGGATGCTCACGCTTCCCGTCGCGCTCGCTGCAGCCGGCGTACTTGCCGAGATCTTCCGCGCCGGCGTCAACGCCGTGCCGCGTGGTCAGGTCGAGGCAGCCCAGGCGCTCGGTCTCTCCAAGGCCAAAATCACCTTTAAAATCGTATTGCCCCAGGCGATTCGGTTTATCATTCCGTCGTTGATTTCGCAGCTCGTGGTCGTAGTCAAAGACACCACCGTCGCCTATGTGGTGAGCTACCCCGACCTCATGCAAAATGCCCGCGTGCTCATCACCAACTACGACGCGCTCGTATCGGTCTATCTGGTGATCGCGGTCATCTACATCCTCATCAACGTCGCGATCAACAAGGCCGCTGTCTACGTTTCGCACAAGACCGGCGCGACCATCATCCGCTAACGCTTTACCATTTCCAGTCATAAGGAGCCGAGCACCATGGCACAGAGCACTTCTACTTCTGGCAACCAGCCGCTTATCGAGCTCAAGCACGTCGATAAGCACTATGGCGATCTGCACGTCCTCAACGACATCAATCTCTCGGTCGACCGCGGCGAAGTCGTCGTCGTGATCGGCCCCTCGGGCTCGGGCAAGTCGACCATGTGCCGAACCATCAACCGCCTGGAAACCATCGACTCGGGCGAGATCCTCATCGAGGGCGAGCCTCTGCCGCAGGAAGGCAAGGATCTTGCCCGCATGCGCGCCGAGCTGGGCATGGTGTTTCAGCAGTTCAACCTGTTCGCGCATATGACGGTGCTGCAGAACGTCATGCTGGGGCCGGTCGACGTGCTGGGCGTGTCCAAGGAGGAAGCTCGTGAGCGCGCCATGGACCTGCTGAGCCGCGTGGGCGTTGCCGAACAGGCCGACAAGGTGCCCGCTCAGCTCTCGGGCGGCCAGCAGCAGCGCGTGGCCATTGCCCGCTCGCTCGCCATGCAGCCCAAGGCCATGCTCTTCGACGAGCCCACGAGTGCCCTTGACCCCGAGATGATCAACGAGGTGCTCGAGGTCATGGTCCGCCTGGCCCAGCAGGGCATGACGATGATCGTCATTACGCACGAGATGAACTTCGCCCGCCGCGTTGCCGACCGCGTCGTGTTCATGGCCGACGGCCAGATCGTGGAAACCGGCGCGCCCGACGAGTTCTTCGACCATCCCCAGACCAAGCGCGCCCAAGACTTCCTCAACTCCATCAAGGGCCACTAGCCCAATTGCCATATCCGCTCGCCATGACCATCCAAACTCGAAAGCAACACCTATGATCGGAACTCGCACTTCATCGTCATACACCCCGCACGTCAACGTCGACCCCGCCGACCGTCCGCTCATCCTGGTGGCGCCGCGCTGGGAAGAGGCAAAGCCGTTTTTAAGCGAGACACTCTCCCCCAACGAGGAAATCGCAAGTGTCTTTGTCGATGCCATTCTTGCTGCCGGCGGCCTGCCGCTGCAGATGTCCATCACCGAGGACATTGAGGTCATCCGTCATTACGTCGACATCGCCGACGGCATCGCCATCCCCGGCGGCCCCGATGTCAATCCCAAACGTTGGGGCGATGATCGACCCTACGACCCCACCCTCTGCTGCGAAATCCGCGATAGTTTTGAGTTTAAGCTGGTCGACGAGGTACTCCGCGCCAAAAAGCCGCTCTTTACCACCTGCCGCGGCACGCAGCTGCTCAACGTCGCCACCGGCGGCACCCTGTGCATGGACGTGCCGAGCCTGGGCGCGCGCGAGGGCCGCACGCAGTGGCGCCATACCCACGTGCTCAACGACCCTGTGCATCCTGTCGAGGTCGTGCCGGGCTCGCTGCTGGAGCGCGCGGTTGGCGGGCACAGGCTGATCCAGACCAACTCCGCACACCACTGCTGCGTCGATCGTCTGGGTAAAAGCACGCGCTTGGTCGCCAAGGCAACCGACGGCGTGCCCGAGTGCATCGAAGTCGAAGGCCAGCCGTTCTGCCTGGGCGTGCAATGGCACCCTGAGTACACGTGGAAGACGCTCGAGACCGACTTTGACCTGTGGAAGTCGTTTGTCGAGGCAGCGGCCAAGGTTAAGCGGGCTCGCTAGCTCGCGAATCACACAGGCTTAAACCTTCCATGCCAGGGGGGGCGGACACCAGCTACGGTGCCCGCCCCCCCCTGTATTTGATATGCTCGGTATGATTATCCCTCACAAACAATCAGAGAAATCTCGACCGCAATCGGTCGACAGTAAAGCAAATGGCAACAACGCTTGCTACGTTTATGAGACAGTCAATTAAAATCGAAATGCATTGACCATTCCCCAACGGGGTCACGCCGCAAATCCACATGAGCATCGAGGCTGGAAGCGGAAGCATGGAATTGGCCCCGATCTGTATGTAGATCGCTACGACGTTGACAAGCAGCAGCATGCCAATCGGACCGAAGCCGGCCCCAAAATAGGAAACAGCGATCACGCAAGAGACCACATATGCAAGACAGACGGCACTCGCCAGAAGAAGTCGATAGCAAAATACATGCAGGTTGAAATACTGCTGAGCATCCGAAACGATTGCGCAGTTAAGACAGTACAAAACGACACTCGACAGGACAAACGCGCCCAAAAGGGCAAAAGAAGATAGCACCACTCGCGCAACGATAGCGCACACACGCTTCCCTCCCCGAGCCTCCGACAACCCCCACGGTTCCTCGACAAAGCCCGAACTGACAAAGCGCGGCACAATGCAAGCCGCGATGAACGGAAAGAACAATGCATGGGCCAACGGGGCTACGTTGAACAGCAGACCGCGAAAAACCTCTGCATTGCCAAATAGAAGGACATCCTCCGCCGATAGCCGAAGCGTCGGGTCTGGGAAAAAACCCAAGAAACTGTTCTCACGGAGGCTACAGAACCACATCGGGAAAGAATTAAGCTGCAATATCACCATGTACGCATAAATTACCAGGATTAAGGCGTACGCCCATTTGCTCACATGCTTCAATTCTAACTGGAGAAGTCTTTTAATCTGACGAGCCATTGAGCACACCCCCAGCGCGAAAGCTCAAGAGAGCGTAAATCAATACCGATAGACAGCTGGCTGCCACGCCATATCCCAGAAGCGTCAGCTGCCCCATATCGCTATACCCAAGGGCACATCCGACTCCAAGGTACGGCCCCGGAAGGAAGAAGATCCATCGCAAGGATGGTATAGGTGCCTGAAGGAAGGCTCCGTAGAGCGTCAAGCTCATGACAAATCCGACTATCACCACGGCCCCACTCAATACAGCGCTGCCCGTTATCCGATAGATGGTCACCGTCTCCAGCGCAACCGATATCACCAATACGGCGTTGACTATCATTGCAGGCAAAAATACAGTTAGTATGTTGTGCGAGTAGTTATGCCCTCCACGTATTATGGCTATTGCAAAAAGAAGAAGGCAAAGCGCGCTATACGCTGCGCCAATTATTAAAGCAGACGAAAATGCATGGGCTAGAGCCCCATAAAAGCGGTTGAGACCTCTTGCCGAAGAAATTCGGTGCCCCTCTTTATAGCCATGCTCCTGTAAAAGCACCAAACAAACGATGAGTGGAACGAACAGGGATGTACCGGCAAAAGCGCTGCGCGCAAGGGACTCATCAGGCGCAGAAGGATCGATTGCATTCCAGAGGAAACCAATATCCTCCCCACAAACGCCATAGCCAAAGGCGAGCAACGTTGTTCCGTTTTTTAGAAAGATGCCGAAGAGAAGGCCGAACGCCAGCATAAGCGCAAGACCAAACTTCGCCGGAAATATCCTGTGCAAACGCATCATATCTGCCTTTATGGGATGGATCGCCCGCTTCATAGCGAGACCGCCTTCATCAAGCGCCTGTAATACTCTTTTAGGGATGGCGCCTCATCCCTTATGACGTCCATCGATTCCTTTTTTAGCAGTTCACCGTCATGAAGAAACAGGCAGCTTGTTGCAACCGATGCCAGCTCATCCAAGTCGTGGCTAGAGATAAGCATGGTTTTGCCCTGCTCCCGATTCAATCGACCGATAAGGGCCCATATACTCTCGATGCCCAACGGATCCAATCCATTTGCCGGCTCATCGAAAATTAGTACGTCGGTGTCGCCCAATAAAGCCGTAGCTATATCCAGTCGCCGTTTCATTCCCAGAGAAAAACTGCTCACGCTCTTTTTCTCATCGACGTCCAGCCCGACTAGGCCCAAGACGCGAGGAACCTCACGTTTCTCATCGAGTCCCCATTCCGCACATCGGATCCGAAGATTCTCAGCCGCACTGAGGGATTGGTATGCTCCGCAGGAATCTGGCACATAGCCGACACGCGTCCGCATCAAGCTCAGCTCTTTTTTCGACTTGCCTCCAAAGAGCTCCACGCTCCCCGACGATGGCTCACAGAGGCCCAGCACTATTTTAATAAGCGTGCTTTTGCCCGCCCCGTTTGCACCAACAAGGGCGCAAAGCTCAGACTGATCCACCTCGAAGGAAACGTCATGCAAAACGCGGCGCCTCCCATAGCGCTTTGACACCCTTGATAGCCTTATCGTCGATGCGTTCATTGGCCTCCCGTTCCGCTTGATAGCAAAACCGCTCATATCGTTCCTTCTTTACTTTATCGTTTTCCATAGTTGTTATTGTTTTTCGATAACTCATATTTGCCAAGATAATCTAAAAGAAAGAACCCGTGTTAGACACGGGTCCCTTCACGCTGATATTTCGTTTTAGTTGTTCGCCTTAAGCTACTCGTCGCTCAAATCGACAGCAAAGACTGATGTCGGAAGCGACGCCTCATTGCCTCCGCCGTCCCGCATCTGCCTCACAACGTTTTTTGCACGCTCAACAATAAGCTCCTCAAGCTCTTTCTCACTCACGCGCTGAATAATATCTCCCGGTTGACAATCAAGCTCATCACAGATATCGAGGAGCGTCTTTAGGCGAATAGCTTTTATCTTTCCGTTTCTAAGCTTTGAAATATTAGCCGGAGTATGCCCCGTGGCGCGAATCAGATCAGCGCTGGTCTTTCCGGTCTTAAGCAGCTGCGTCTCAAGCTCGATGATGAGATAGCTCATGTTTCCTCCTACACAAGCTCGTCAGACTGCTCTTGGAGCAGCGAGGCATAACTCCAGATCGCCGAGATAAACAGACAGACAACCGCGCCGATAAGCGACCCCGCATCAAAGGCAATGCCTTGGCAAATCTCAATAACGAAGGAATGAGGCACGATGTAAAGCTCCAGTCCGCCAATGGTGAGATTGACCGATTCATAGGCACCAACAAACGAAACCACGGCGTTAACAGCAAAGGCAAGTGCAAGAACACGGATAAGCCGCACATGCGCCTTGGTAAAGGGCGAGACGCCCCGAGAGATGTTATGGCTGATTCCGCACAGAACGACAAGCGAAACACCCACGACGAGTGCCAGGCACAGCCCGCTTGGGATAACGATGCTCCCGCCATCGAGAAGCGTCACGACACCGAAAGAATCGACAGAAACAACGTTTGCAACCGCATACCAGATCACGTAAACAGCCAACGCGGCAAAAGCGACGAGCATTCCCGCAAAAACGACCGCCATGCAAAAGCCAAGCTTCCTTACAGTCTCGCCCGCCTTGGCCATACGCTGAACGCTGTTGGACATACACTCACCCTCATCGACTCTATCGTTATTCGAACAGTTTATCGAACAACGATATGGATTGCATGCGGAAAGCCCCGCCAGTGCGCATGGGCCATTCACTAATCAGAAGGGGTGAGAGTGGATTTTTGGACATGTATCGAACGAGAGTGGACAATCTCCCACTTTGAGGCCGCCACCGGGCCTAAAACGGGAGATTATCAACTCTCATAGTCATCAAAGCTCGCGAGCTCTTACTCGGCCGCCTCGCGCAAGGCCGACATCGTTGCCGCATATTGCTGCTGCAGCGCATGCATTCCCTCGCGAGCGCCGTCAACGGCATCGGCGCCGCGCAGCGCTTCGGTCACCACAACCGCCGGCTCGTACAGATTATCGAATCCCAGGTTCTGGCTCACGCCCTTGAGCGTGTGCGCTGCCATAAACGCACCTTCGGCGTCTCCTGCCGCCATGGCGGCCTCCAGCTTGCCCATGCTCTCGTCATCCAAAAACTTGAGGGCAAAGCGGGCAAGCATTTCCTCGCCCATCAGCCGAGCGCAAGCGTCATCATAATTGGCACCGATCTTCTCATACGCCTCACGCATGGAAATCATGGATTAAAACTCCTTTGGTCAAACTAAATCGTGGGAAACGCAACGACGTCGGCGGGGCGTGCCAACGTCTCGGCAATTTGGTCTTGCACCTCGAGCAGGCAATCGAGCAGCAGCGGGTTAAAGGTGCCGCACTTACCGTCCAGGATCATCTGGATCGCCTCCTTGTGCGGGATAGCGTCCTTGTACACACGCACACTCGTCAGAGCATCGTACACGTCAGCCACCGAAACCACCTGCGCGGCGATGGGGATATCGTCGCCCTTGAGGCCATCGGGATAACCCTTGCCGTCCCAGCGCTCGTGATGCCAACGCGCAATCTGGTACGCATATTCCATAAGCGCATTGCCGACGTGATGGCGGCCCAGCTCAAGCAACATGTCGGCGCCCATCGTGGTATGCGTCTTCATAATCTCGAACTCCTCGGGCGTAAGGCGCCCGGGTTTGTTGAGAATTGCATCGTCAATCGACATCTTGCCGATATCGTGCAGCGCCGAAGCCAGGGCAATCGTAGAGCGTTCCTCATTGTCGAGGGAGATCGTGCCGCTACGCTGGACCAGACAGCCAAGCAGCAGCTCGGTCAGCTTCTCGATGTTCGTAACGTGCCTGCCGCTCTCGCCATTGCGAAGCTCCATAACGCCGGCCATGATGTCGATGAGCATGCGACTGTTCTTGACGCGCTCGTTGTACTGCTGGGACAGCAAACTCGTCAGGCGGCGCTGTTTGGCGTATAGGCGGATGGTGTTGCTTACACGCCGGCGCACGACACGGGAGTCAAACGGGCGGTTGATATAGTCCGAGGCGCCCAGCTCGTACGCGCGCAGAACCATATCATCGGAATCTTCGCTCGAAATCATGATGAAAGGCAGATTGTCGATACCCGATCGGCGCGACAGATCGGCCAGCACCTCAAAGCCGCTTATGCCCGGCATGACAATATCCAGCAGCACGAGCGACAACTCATCGCCATAGCGGTCGACCATGTCGAGCGCCGTACGACCGTTGTCGGCCTCGAGGATGCAATACTCGTCCTTGAGCATCTCGTTGAGAATGGCTCGGTTCATCTCGGAGTCATCGACAATAAGCACCAAAGGCTTTTCGCTTTGGAAGGCTTCGATGGAATCGGCATCGGTCACGACCGTACCGGCTTTTGCCTTAGCGCGGCTCAATAACTGGACAGCGCGGCCAACTCCTTCATCGACCGTCTCGCCATGAATGCGAACACCGCCAACACATGCCGTCAAGCTCACGTACTCATGGCCCGGAACAATCGTGGCATGAACGGCATCGGACACCTGATGCAGGCGACGGGTGAAGTCATCGGAGGGAATATTGGGCATGACGACCACAAACTTGTCGCAGCCATAGCGTACAAGCTCGTCAGTCGAACGAATTCCGCTGCGTATGGCTGTCGCCACAGCACCGAGCGCAAGGTCGCCGGCATGACGGCCACACGTATCGTTGAAGACCCTAAAATCATCAAGGTCGATCACCGCAACGCCGGCATTCATGCGGGCGCTACGGAGCTTTTCCTCGTAATATCGGCGATTGCGCACACTCGTCAGCACGTCGGTGTAGACGAGGTCCTCTTCTGCAGCCTCTTGCTCATCGATCGGACGCACCATCAGCAGGACGTGAGGCTCGCCCTCGACCTTTAGAGGGCGCAGGCGAGCGCGGTACTCGGTACCATCATTGAGCAGCTGCTCCGATACATCATCGGAACCTGCCAAGGCCTCAAGACTCGACTGACGCAGACAAGGGCAGCGATCGCCGGCGAGCAAGCAGTTAGGCTCGCTCTTAATCTGATCGGCCGACAACAAACGCACCACGGGGTAGGTCTTCGCGACGCGGGCGACCTCGGCGGCAGCCTCCTCGTCGGTTAGATTGACCTCGTGATTATTGAGCATATGGGGCCCTTTCGATAGTTTCGCATGGTAGCGGTGGGTTCCAAATGTTACAAGGGTAACACCTTGCCGATGCAGGCAAGCACGTGAATGCTGTTACATTTTTATGAGTTGGCAGGCGGCGCGATTGAAGCCGCAGACGTGAGGTTTTGAGCACATTTGTTAACACGGCCGAAACGTTTGCGAGTGAAGACTGTTTTGATTTTTACGGCTGTTAGAGCTCCAGGATGCTACGGACAGTCTGGGCAGCCGCTGCCGGGCGATCGCGCAGGCCGTTGTGCGCGCCCGGGATTGTCACAAGGGGGCAATCGAGATATTCGGCAGCCGCTCGCGTGCCAGCCTCGCGGGGTGTATCGACCGAAAGCTCGCCCAAAAACACGGCCGACACCGCCTTTGACGCGCGGACGCGCTCCCAGTCGGGAGCATATGTCATATTTGTTCCGTATTCATTAGCCATAAAGCAACGACCATTGCGCAGGGCATGTTTGGCTTCCGCTTCGGTCGTCCCGGGAGCTTCGGGGTCCAAGTCGCCGAGGGCTCCCAAGAAAAGCCGGAGCGCCCTTGAAACCTTTCCAGCCGCAATCATATCGAGCAAAACCGGAGCTGCGCCCATGCCGACGCCTTCGGCCGACACAGCCGGCTCATGCAGAATCGCACGGGCGACGAGATGGGGTTCGGCGCGAAGAAGCTCCAGCGCCACCAACGTACCGGCGCTATGCGCAAGCACATTTGTCGGAGCGCCAACGTGTTCGATCACGGCTTGCAGGTCGGCGGCCTGAGCGGCAAGATCATAGCTGCCGTCTGCCGCATCGCTGCTGCCACCGCAGCCGCGGCGGTCGTAGGCAATTACGCGGTAGTTGCGGCTGAGCTCACAAGCGATACCGTCGAAAAATGTGCCGTCGACACAAGCGCCGTGCACGCACACCAAGGCAGGAGCATCAGGCGACACATCTGGGCCGGCATATTCGCGACAGGCAATCGTGGTGCCCGCATTCTCGACCGTAAAATTCATGTTGTGCCCCCATCATCAATGCTCATCCAGTTGCACGTCAGCGCGGTTGGATGGACCCACATTGCCTTACACCTTGTTAACAGATTAACTTTACCCGACCCGAGGCTTTTCATGGCGCGGCATAATGGGCGACGTGAAAAAACGAAACTTGTAAAGCAAGAGCCCGCACCTTGCTTTGGAGCCGATGCTATGCTTAGGCACAATTGTCTTGAGGAGCATATGCCTATGTCTACGTTTTTGAATGCCAGCCCCATCTTTGGGCCCGTTCGCAGCCGTCGCCTTGGTCTCTCGCTCGGCGTCAACATGATGCCGGCCAGCGGCAAAATCTGCACGTTCGACTGCATTTACTGCGAAAACGGCCTCAACGCCGAGCGCCCCTGCCATGAGCCGTACAACACAGCTGCCGTGGTACTCGACGCGCTCGAGGCAAAGCTGCGCGAGATGGCAGCCGAGGGCGAGCTCCCCGATGTGATCACCTTCGCAGGCAACGGCGAGCCCACCGCCGCACCGGAGTTTCCGCAGGCCATCGCCGGCGCCGTCGCGCTGCGCGACGAGCTTGCCCCAAACTCCAAGATCGCCGTGCTCTCCAACGGCACGCGCGCCGACCGCCCCGAGGTGCACGACGCGCTCATGATGGTCGATGACAACATTCTTAAGCTCGATACCGTCGACCCGGCATTTATCCAGCTGCTCGACCAGCCCGTTGGCCCCTACGACGTCGAGCACCAGATCGAGACGTTCGCAAGCTTTGACGGTCACGTTATTATCCAGACGATCTTTTTGACCGGTGAGTATCAGGGCAAGCCCATCGACAACACCGGCGAGGAGTACGTCGCCCCCTGGCTCGCGGTGCTTGAGCGCATTCGTCCGCAGGAGGCGACCATCTACACGGTCGCGCGCGAGACACCAGTCGCCGGCCTTGCCAAAGCAGCGCCCGAGGTGCTCGACGCCATTGCCGCGCGCGTGCGCGCCCTCGGTATTCCCTGCCAGGTGAGCTACTAGCAAAACCACGCAGCAGCTAGTGCCCGCCATCCCGCCCCATCAGTTGCGGTGATATAGTTCCTATTTGTGCTGTTAAACCGCTTAAATCGGAACTATATCACCGCAACTTTTATGGCCGCGTGGGTGGGCTATACTAGCTGCGAATGAAAGGAAGTTAGCCATGTATGACAAAGGACCCGTGCCCGGCCGCAACGACGCTTGCTGGTGCGGCAGCGGCAAGAAATACAAGAAATGCCATAGCGCCTTTGATGAGCGCCTCGAGCGCTTGTGGGAAGAAGGCTGGGAGGTTCTGCCTCGCACGCTCTACAAGACTCCCGCCGATATCGAGGGCATCAAGCGCTCGGCAGCCATCAACGTGGGCGTGCTCGATTATGTGGGCGAGCATATCGCCGCAGGCATGACCACCAACCAGATCGACCAGATGATCTACGACTACACCGTCGAGCACGGTGGCACGCCGGCCGACCTCAACTACGAGGGCTACCCCAAGAGCGTGTGCACCTCGATCAATGATGTGGTCTGCCACGGCATTCCCTGCGATACGGACGTGCTGCACGAGGGCGACATCATCAACGTAGACTGCTCCACGATCTTGGACGGTTACTTTAGTGATTCGAGCCGCATGTTCTGCATCGGCGAGGTCTCGGCCGAGCGCCAGCGCCTGGTCGACGTCACCCGTGCCAGCGTGGAGGCGGGTCTGGCAGCCGTCAAGCCATGGCTACCGCTCTCCGTTATGGCCGAGGCAGTACAAAAGACCGTCGAGGACGCCGGCTTTAGCGTGGTGCGCGAGTACGGCGGACACGGCATCGGTAAGGAGTTCCACGAGGACCCGTTTGTGGGCTTTACCACCGAGGCGCCCGATGTGGACACCATCATGGTGCCGGGCATGGTCTTTACCATCGAGCCCATGGTCAACGCCGGAGCGCCCGACATCAAGATCAGCAAGGGCGACGGCTGGTGCGTGCGCACCAAGGACGGCAGCGATTCGGCCCAGTGCGAGGTACAGCTCGTGGTGACCGAGGACGGCTACGAGCTGCTGAGCTGGTAGCCGTGGATGCGCCGGGCTTCACGATGGATATGTTAACCATCGCGAAGCCCGGCGTTTTTATAGCGTTTTGCCTGATAAAACCCGCCAAAATAAACCTGTCCCTTTTTGGCGGGTCAAGCGGAAAGGACTACTTGTGAACATCTTGGTTTTGCTGCCCGTCAACGACCACCATCGCGCAATTCTTGAGTCGAGCGCTCCGGGCGAGGACTTTATCTACACGAGCGCCGACGCTATCACGCGCGAACAAGTCGCCAACGCCGACGTGATCTTGGGCAACATCGACTCTGACATGCTCACGGCATGCGAGCATCTCCAGCTGCTGCAATTGCAGACCGCCGGCTATGACGACTACCTTGCCGCCGGCACCGTGCCAGCCGACGCCAAACTGTCTTGCTCGGTGGGCGCCTACGGCCAGGCCGTGAGCGAGCACATGTTTGCCATGGTCCTTTCCATGATGAAGCGCCTGCCCGGCTATCACGACTTGCAGCGCGAACATCGCTGGGAGGATTTGGGGCCAGTTACCTCGCTCAAAAACGCCAACGTGCTGGTGCTGGGCGCGGGCGATATCGGCGGTCACTTTGCCACGCTCTGCCGCGGCATGGGCGCGCACGTCCGCGGCATCAAGCGCCATCCACTCGTCTACCCCATTGTGTTTGAGGACATGGACGGCATGGACGCCCTACCTGAGCGCCTGGCAGAGGCCGACATCGTCGCATCCTTTATGCCGAGCACGCCCGAGACCCGCGGTCTGGCGAACGCCGAGTTCTTTGCCGCGATGAAACCAGGTACCTTCTTTGCCAACGGCGGCCGCGGCGACCTTGTGGTCACCGATGACTTGGTTGCCGTTCTGGAGTCGGGACATCTCGCCGGCGCCGCGGTCGACGTCACCGACCCCGAACCGCTGCCCGCGACAAGCCCCCTGTGGGATGCGCCCAACATGCTCATCACGCCGCACGTCTCCGGCTGGTTCCACCTGGCAGCCACGCTCAACAACGTCGTCGACATCGCCGCGGAGAATCTGCGTCACCTGCAGGCCGGCGAGACCCTGCGCTGCTGGATCGAACACTAAGAATTACGCCGTTTTACAAACGGCGTAATGAGCCGACGCTGCGACTGGGGAGGCCGGGGCTATCCGTCTTCTTGCTGCGGGTGCCTGGGGCGGGGTTCGGCGTGCATTTTTGGGAATATTCAGTGCCCGAGGGGGCTGCATACCGGATTCTGGGCGAAAGGCAGGCGCCGCGGGCAGCAACCTGTGGAAAATGAGCGGTCCTCGGGGCGTTGGGGGTGCGAAATCGGGACATTCGGCGCGGTTTCGCGCGCCCGTTCTTGCGCCTGTGGGCCCCGGATGCTGAATATTCCGGAATTTGCACGGCGCCCCCAGGGGTACCTGTGGGCGGAAAGCGACCGACCCACCGAAATATGCAATCGGCGGGTCGGTTTATGCATATATCCGATTGCGGACGCGTCGGCAGCACCTCAGAACCTGAATCCCTAAACATGTCCCTTCTTGATAGGTTTTAGAGCTCCACGCTTTCGGCGCCGTTGATGGTTAGGTTGCGCTCGTAGAAGGCGGTGAGGGCGCGGATGGCGTACATCACGTCGCGCACGCCGCCGGTCTCGTAGCTCGAGTGCATGGCAAGCTGCGGCAGGCCCACGTCCACGGCATGCATGCTCGCCTGCATGTTCGACAGGTTGCCGAGCGTGGAGCCACCCGCCATATCGCTCTTGTTTGCGAAGGCCTGCGTGGGCACGTCGGCGTCATCGCAGATGGCCTGGAACACCGCGCGACTAAAGGCATCGGTGCAGTAGTGCTGGTTGGCGGCCTCCTTGATGACGATGCCGCCGTTGAGCACAACCTGGTTGCGGGCGTCGCACTTCTCGGCGTGGTTGGGGTGCACGGCATGCGCGTTGTCGCAGCTCACGAGCATCGAAGCGGCAAGCGCACGGTGGTACGACTCGTCGTCAAAGCCCAGCGAGCCGTTAATGCGGCGCAGTGCATCGGCCAAGAACGTCGACATGGCGCCCTGCTTGGTCTCGGAGCCAACCTCCTCATTATCAAAGCAGCAGAAGACCGAAACGTCGTGCGCGTTCTCGGCACCCAAAAATGCCTGCAGCGAGGTGTAGGCGCAGGCCAGGTCGTCGAGCTTGGGCGTCGAGATAAACTCGTCGGCCCAGCCCCAAATGCGCGCATCCTGACGATTGACCAGGAACAGATCGCGGCCCAAAATTTGCTCGGGCTCAACGTCCAGTTCGTCGGCGATCAGGGCGTCAAAATCTCCCTGCTTAAGGTCACCGGCGCTGATGAGCGGGCACAGGTCGACGGCGCGATTGGGAGCAAAGCCCTCGTTAACGCCGCGGTTCATATGGATAGCAAGGCTCGGGATAATAGCGACCTCGCGCTCGGTGGCAAGCAGACGACTCTCGATACGGTCGCCCTCGCGTACCAACACGCGGCCCGCGAGTGCCAGCGGACGATCGAACCAGGTGTAGTCGATCATGCCGCCGTAGGCCTCGGTGTTCAGGCGCAGCGTCTCGCCCGCGCCGTCGAGCTCGGGCACGGCCTTGACCTTAAACGTCGGCGAATCGCTGTGCGACGCCGTGAGCTGAAAATGGTAGTCGCCGGCAACGCCGTCCTCGCCCCATGTCGCGGCCAGGTCCTCGCCCACCTTAAAGGCAACGACGCTCGAGGTGTTGCGCTGCGTGTAATAACGCCCGCCCGGCTCGATGTCCCACGCCGCATTCTCGGGCAGGTAGGTAAAGCCCGCCTCGTCGAGCTCGGCCATAATGGTCGCTGCCGTATGGAACATGCTGGGGCATGCCTCGATAAAGTCGATAAGGTCGTTGGCAGCCTCGATATCGTCGGCCGTCACGTGCGCGCGCTCGGGCGTTTCCTGATCCGTCATGCTCTCCCCTTTCGCTGGGTTGATGGTCCCCTCCAGCATACCCCGCCACGCCAGCGTCGCACTCTTCATTCCATGCTTAGTTCCGCGCCGCTCACCAAGTTGAGTCATCATGCCCGCGCTCCTTTTGCGACAATTGCACCAACAGGACGAGAGGAGCCGTCATGAAGCCACGTAACATTGCCATCGCCTGCGGTACCGCGGGAGTCGCCGTCGGCCTTGCCGCTGCCACCGGTATCGTTTATCACAAGCAAATCAAGTCCGCCGCGTCGCTCAAACGCTTGACCGGCTACGCGGATGGCTATGACCTGTACGTAATCGACATCGTCTACGACTACGATCTTGATCGCATCATCGCCGCTGGCGTGCGCGACGACCAGGCCTACATCGATGCCGTGGTGGCGCAGGCGCTCCCCGGCGTGCCGGCACATGTCCAGGCGCCCCAGTTTGCCTGCAGCGCTTTTGTCGCCGTGGATGCCGAAGGCCGCGTGCGCACCGGTCGCAATTACGACTTTAAGGACGACACCTCAGCGCTGCTGGTGCGCAATCACCCGCGCGACGGCTATGCCTCCATCGGGTTTGCCGCCCTCAATAACCTGGGCGATAACACTCCGCTTGACTCCGTCGCCGGACGCGCCGCCGCACTCATGGGCTCGTTTGCCCAGCTCGATGGTGTTAACGAATGTGGCGTGTCCATTGCCGTACTCACCCTGGATTCCAAACCCTGTGACCAGGACACGCAGCGCCCCGTCATCAACACTTCGCTCGCCATCCGCCTGGTGCTCGACCGCGCGGCTACCACGCAGGAGGCCGTCGACCTGCTTTCTGCCTACGACATGCACGCCATGGCAGGACGCGATTACCACTTCTTTATCAACGACGCCGCCGGTGACGCGCGGGTGGTGGAGTGGGATCCGCGCGACCCCGACCGCGCATGCAAGGCGACGCCCGTGCGCCAGGTTACGAACTTCTACGCCTGCTATGGTGCCGAAGTGCTACCCAACCAAAAGAACGGCGAACTGGGCCATGGCAAGGAACGCGCCATCGCCATCGCCGATGTCCTCGACGCCCATGTCGGTGCCCAAGACGAGGCAGTCGCTTGGAAGGCCCTGCGCGCTGCGGCGCAAGAGCCCAATCCGGAAGACATCACCAGCAACACGCAGTGGTCGGTCGTCTTTGACAATACCGAGCCCGCTGCCGCCATCACGCTGCGCCGCCACTGGGGCGACGTCGACGCCTTCGCGCTGTAAGGAGCTGGCACCGTCGTCCTTACGCTCGCCTGACGTTGCTTACATTTCTATACATTTGAGCTAACACGTTTTACCTCCGCATCAACAGTGTGCGGGGGTAAACTTATGCGCATGTTATAACTTGCCCGGAAGGATTCATCATGCTCAGGATCGGTCTTCTTACCAGTGGCGGCGACTGCCAGGCGCTCAATGCCACCATGCGCGGCATCGTCAAAACGCTCATGACCAATAGCGAAGAGCCTATCGAGATCTATGGTTTTGAGGACGGCTACCAGGGCCTCATCTACAGCCGTTTTCGCGTGATGACGCCGGCAGACTTTAGCGGCATCCTCACCCGCGGCGGCACCATCCTGGGCACGAGCCGCACGCCGTTCAAGCGCCTGGACATTCCCGAGGCCGACGGCGTCGAGAAGGTGCCCGCAATGGTCCACACCTATCATAAACTGCAGCTCGACTGCCTGTTTATGCTGGGCGGCAACGGATCCACCAAGACCGCCAACCGCCTGCGCGAAGAAGGCCTCAACGTTATCGCCCTGCCCAAGACCATCGATAACGACACCTGGGGCACCGAGTTGACGTTTGGCTTTACGAGCGCCATCGACGTCGCCACCAAGTGCATCGACGACATCCACACCACTGCCTCGAGTCACGGCCGCGTGTTTGTCATCGAGATCATGGGCCACAAGGTCGGTTGGATTCCGCTGTATGCCGGCGTCGCGGGCGGCGCGGACGTCATCTTGATTCCCGAGATCCCCTACGACATGGACAACGTCATCAAGACCATCGAGCATCGCATGGAGACCGGCAGCCGCTTTACCATCGTGGCCGTCGCCGAGGGCGCTATCTCCAAGGAGGACGCAGCGCTGCCCAAGAAGGAGTACAAGAAAAAGCTCGCCGAGCGCACGAGTCCGTCGATCGTCTACGACATCGCCAAGGAGATCGAGGCCAAGACTGGTCGCGAGACCCGCGTCGCCATCCCCGGCCACACGCAGCGCGGCGGCCAACCCGACGCCCAGGACCGCATCTTTGCGACCCAGTGCGGCGTCGAGGCGGCACTGGGGTGCCTACGCGGCGAGTTTGGCTACATGATTGCCCTGCGTGACGGCAAGATGTGCCACATGCCGCTCGAGGAGGTCGCCGGCAAGCTCAAGTTTGTCGACCCCCAGAGCGACCTGGTGCGCGAGGCCAAAGCGCTGGGCATCAGCTTCGGCGACGAATAGCCTCGGCTGGAACTGCTCTCATCGGAGGCCCTAGGGCTTTCCTCCCAAATCGTCCTCGGACATGTCAGGACCCCGCTGCGCGCTTCGCGCGGCGGGGTCCTTCCGTCCTGCGGAAAGATTTGGGAGGAAAGCCCTGGGGCCTCCTGCGGTAACTAGGGAGGCCGAGGCTATTCGTCTTCTTGCTGCAAGTGCGTGGGCTGAGATTTTGGGATGTTGCAGGCTCTTAGCTGAGAGTAGCACTGACATTTGTCCTGAAATGGCTGGTCGTTAGGGGTTGCTACCGGTAGTTGCGGTAGGGTTGGGGCAGATTCTAACTAGAAATGGTGGTCGCTACCGGTTGTTCTCGGCATACTCGGCTCATTCGATTACGGTCACCACATGAAAGGAACTGTCATGGATCTTGCGATGGCACAGCGGCTCGTCGATCGCCGCAAGGCTGCTGGGCTTTCTCAGGAGGCGCTTGCCGCCCAGCTGGGTGTGAGTCGTCAGGCTGTCAGTAAATGGGAGCGCAGCGAATCCTCTCCCGATACCGATAACCTTATTGCGCTCGCCGCGCTGTATGGCGTGTCGCTGGATGAGCTGCTGTATGGGGAGGCGGTGGATAGCACTGACGACTCGCAGGCTGATGATGAGGCGCAGAACAGCAACGCCGGCACCAAAGCTTCAGATAAGGCTGAGGAGGCTGAGGCTTCTACTGAACACGCTGATTGCAGCGATAAGCCACTTGTCGATATTTCCCTCGCGCGCGGCATCCACGTTATTGACCCCAACAAAGGCGAAGAGGTTCATGTTGGCTGGAATGGCATCCATGTGGCTAACGAGCGCAAGGGTGAAGAGGTCCATGTGGGGCCAGGCGGATTGCATATCGATACGCTTGAGGACGATGGACATAGTGTGCATACCAATGACGACGGCACCGTCACCATCGACGGCGAGACGTTTTCCAGCTGGAAGGAAGCACACGACAAGCTCGACCATCACGGCAAGCATTTCCACACCAAGGTCGGACGTGCATGGAACAAATTCCCCTTCCCTGTGCTTGTCGCCCTCGCCTATCTGGTGCTCGGCATTGTCTACGGCACATGGGCTACGGGACTCTTCCTCGTCTTTCTGATTCCCGTCTATTACGCGCTTGGCGACTTTATCGACCAACGCCACTTATCTAAGCTGATCGAGGTCATCTACCCGGCAGCCGCCATCGCTTGGTTCCTCTACATGTGGCTCTGTTTGGGACAGCCCCATCCTGCATGGATCATCCTCATCACGATTCCCGTCATCAAAGCGCTCATGCGCTGGTGCCTCAAACAATGGAAGCACCGCCAACAGGCCTAACACGCTCCGACCCACCAGCACCCAACCACCCCCGCCCTTCTCCTAAGTTGCGGTGAGATAGGGACTGTTTTGAAGCTCCAAAGCGCCAAACAGTCCGTATATCACCGCAACCTACAAACAACTGGGTCAGTTCCGGCACGGAGATTAGCATTGAGCTGACCACGCGCCAAGAAAAGGGCCTATTTACTACGTTTAACTCGAGAGGGCCGACCATACCCGCCTTTTCCGAATATTTGCAAGCCCTCTACCTGCGGTTTTAATTTCATAATCTTTGTCATGGTCGAGGGTGTGGTAGCAAACGTAGTAGATAGGCCCGTTTTGCGGCATACGACCCATTCAAGCCCAATCTCGAAGGCTGGAGAAAGCCCTTCATCCACGCCTGTGAGCGAAAACCAAATAGAATGAAAGGCAAATGGAAAAGCCCGTTTAACGAGCGGAGGACATATGCGCGACGTAGCCGAAAGCGACTGGAAGCTGTTTAAGAAAATGCTTCCTCAATGGCAAGAACGTTATATGGAAAAGCTCATCGGCCAGTATGTTGAGATACTGAACGGCGACAGTGAAGCGTCCAGTAGATTTTGGGCACTAGAAGAGCGCCTCAATAGAGACAAGCTGTCCTCAGGCGTAATTGCAAACGACATTCGCCGCAGCACAATGCACCGCGAGATAGCCAATTTGCTTATCGACAGCGTGATCACCCTTGACGATCTTGACGGTTTTACCGAGGACATTAAGAGCTATGCGCAACACTGGATTGGCCAGTAAGAGCACTGAACGACAGACATCCCCAGCAAAACGGGGCAAACGCCGGGCCACCTAATGGTTGTCCGGCGTTTGCGCAGATAAAACCTGCCAAAATAAACCTGTCCCTTTTTGGCAGGTCACTCGGCGCTCTTGAGGGCGCCGACCATGTCGATCTTGTTGAGGGTACGATTGGTGGCTAGGTTGACGATAAACGTAAAGCCAAAGGAAAGCACCACGGCGAGCACGTAGCTTAGCGGCTCGACTTCGACGTCAAAGTACAGCGACGGCATCTGCAAAATGTACGTAAAACTCTCGGCCAGCAAGCCGCCCAGTGGCACGCCCAGCGCGGCGCCAATTGCCGTGAGGATCAACGTCTCCTTGTTGACGTAATGGTGCACCTCGCCACGGCGGAAGCCCAGCACCTTGATGGTCGCCAGCTCGCGTTCGCGCTCGGAGATATTCGTGTTGGACAGCGTAAACACCACCACAAACGACAGGCATGCCGCCATAAAAGTCACGAGCACCACGACCGAATTGATGATCGCAAAGTTCGCCTCGTAGTTCTGCCAATGTTCGGCCGTGCTCGAGATGGTGAGCCAACCGTCGCTCTTAAGCTTCTTGCTAAACGCAATCTGGTCGGCCGACGAGCCCTTAAGCAGCACAAAGACGCCGTTGAGGCGTGCGCTTCGACCGAACGCGCGCTCATAGGTGCCCTGCGTCATGTAAAGCGTGTTGCCAAGATAGTTAAGCGAAATGTCACTGACTTTGACCTTGGCAACATTGAGCGACGAATCCTGGACGTATGCCGTATCGCCCGGCTGAATCCCCAGCACCAGCTGTGAACTCTTACTCAGATACACGTCTCCGTCACGCAAAGACAGCGGCTCTTTGGACTCGTCCTCGAGGCGCACATAGTCGTCCAGGTCGTTCGTGCGGTCATCGGGCACCACGATCAGCTGCACGGTCTCGCTCTTGCCGCCAAACGTAAAGGTGACGTTGTCGGTCATAATCGGCAGCGTCGAAGTCACGGTCACGTTGGAATCATTGGCCGCGCTGCGCTCATCCAACGCCGCGCACGTCTGCGTAAAGTCATCGGGGTTGGCGACCGCCAGCAAGTCATAACGCGTGATATGCCCGTACTGTTTGGGCGAAAGCGCCACCGACGTATCGCGAATACCCATACCGCAGATCACAAGCGCGGTGCAACCCGCGATGCCAAAGATGGTCATAAAGGCACGCTTTTTGTAACGGAACAGGTTGCGCGCAGCCACCTTGTTCAAAAAGCCCATGCGGCGCCAGATAAAGCCGATGCGCTCAAGTAGGATGCGCGAGCCGGCGCGCGGGGCCTTGGGGCGCATGAGCGAGGCCGGGGTCTCGGCCATCTCGTGGCGGCAGGCGATAATTGTGGCGCCCACCACGCCCACGGCAAACAGCGCCACCGAGACGATCGAGGACACGATGTCGTACGAAAGCAGCATCTGGGGCAGCGAGTACATGTCGTCGAACACCGTAAACAGGAACAGCGGCAGGCCCACAAAGCCGATGATATTGCCGAGCACGCCGCCAATCAGGCACGCCCACAGCGCATAGTCCACGTATTTGGACAGGATGCGCTCGCGCGAGTAGCCGAGCGCCTTGTACAGGCCAATGAGCGTGCGCTCCTCCTCGACCATACGCGTGGCGGTGGTGAGGCTGATGAGCACGGCGACGATAAAGAAGATGAACGGGAACACCGTCGCAATAGCCTCAATTGACGAGCTATCGCTCTCCACGCTTGAGTAGCTTGCGATATTGTCGCGGTCCTGGATGTACCACGTGCATTCACCCAAATCGGAAAGCTCGGCGCGGGCATCGGCAAACTGCTGGTCGGCGGCGGCGCGGCGCTGATCCAGGTCGGCCTGAGCCTGGACGCGTTCCTCGCTGCCCTGGGCCATGCGATTGATGTTGTCCTGCTCAATCCCAAAGAGCATATTCGCCTGGCGCTCGGCCGCATCCAAGCTTGCCGGCGTGTCGACTGTCAGCTCCTGAGCGCGCGCCTTCTCACGCTCCTCGCGGATCTTCTCTATATTGCCCTTGACCTTGTTGATCTTTGCCGCGTAGGCATCCGAATAGGAGTTGAGGCTCTTGGCTCCTTCGACGACTACGTGGACTGCGGAATAGGACGACGACGTCGCGGCGTCCTCGCTCACATAGAACTTATAGTCCGCCGCCGAAGCAGCGCGAAAGGCGTTGACTGTCGAGTCGGAGCTCACATCAGTGGGATCGAGGACCTCGGCCGTAATGGTGTAATCGCCCGCGGCAAACTGATCCTTGGCGCTTTGGTTCGACGAGCTCGCGTCATTGGCGGCAAAACTCACCGTATCGCCGAGCTTTTTGCCCGAAGCCTTCAGGAACTTCGAAGTCACCGCGACTTCATCGGCGCTCTCGGGCAAATCGCCGTTCACGAGCACCGGCTGATCGATGTTCTCCTTGGAGAGACTTTGCACGACCACGCGCTCGCGCGTTGTGCCCACGGCGGTGTAGGCGGTCTCGGCGTAGATGCCCTCGGCCGTTTCGACGCCATCGACCTCTTGGATGGCGTCGAGATCATCGTCAGTCAGGCCATAGGTCGACTGCACGTTAATGTCATAGACATTTTGCTGGTCGAAGTAGGCGTCGACCGAATCGCACAGATCCTCGCAACCCGCCTTGAGGCCGCACATCACGCTCACGCCGAGCGCGGTGATGACCACGATAGATAGGAAGCGCTTAAGACTGCCGCGGATTGTGCGGTAGATGCCACGGCGAAATACCGTCGGCACCATATCGTTTGAGCTTTGGGCGGTACGGTAGGTCGCGAACTCCCGGTCGCGGCCCGCGTGCTCCGTATCGTGGTTTTGGCTGTTTTGGCGGTCCTGGTCCATGGGCGCTACCACTCGATTGTCTCGATAGACACGGGATTTTGCTGGACCGTCTCGCTCTCCACGCGGCCGCTCTTAAAGCGGATCAGGCGATCGGCCATGGGCGCCAGCGCGGAGTTATGGGTGATGATAATGACCGTGATGCCCTGCTTGCGGCAGGTGTCCTGCAGCAACTGCAAAATCTGCTTGCCGGTTTTGTAGTCGAGTGCACCCGTGGGCTCGTCGCACAAAAGCAGCTTGGGGTTCTTGGCCAGCGCGCGGGCAATGGACACGCGCTGCTGCTCGCCGCCCGATAGCTGCGCGGGGAAGTTGGCGAGGCGCTCGCCCAGGCCAACCTGGCAAAGCGTTTGCTCGGCATCGAGTGAATCGGGGCAGATTTGCGCCGCGAGCTCGACGTTTTCGAGCGCCGTCAGGTTGGGGACCAGATTGTAGAACTGGAAGACAAAGCCGACGTCGGCGCGGCGGTATTCCACGAGCTGCGCCTCGTTAGCGGAGCTCACATCGCGCCCGTCCACCGTCACGGTGCCGGAAGTCGCCGTATCCATGCCACCCAGAATGTTGAGCGCCGTGGTTTTACCGGCGCCCGAAGCGCCCAGGATAATGGCAAGCTCGCCACGCTCAACGGTAAAGCTCGCGCCGTCGAGCGCGTGAATGCGGGCATCGCCCTCGCCGTATGCTTTGATGACGTCTTTAAATTCGATATAGGCCATCGATCGGTTCCCATCTGGTCGGATAACTCTTTAGTATTACCCATTTCGCACCTATCAAAAAGAGACAGGTTTATTTTGGCAGGTTTTATATGGGGAAACGTACCTCTTTGGGGGCAGCGCGGGACGCGCAGGGGCGGCCGTGCAGATCGGCACAGCCGTCTCACGTGGAATCGACCGACGCCTGCCTTTCCGTGACACCGGCAACTCGTTTTTGCTTGTTGGCATGGCCGCCATTATGCCTTGGGACTGAGCACTCAAATTCTCACTCCTCATTGCCACGCTTGCCGCAAGCTATCAGGGTGACGAGATGACGACGCTCGCTGTAGCAGCGCAGCCACACTCTATAAGCGAGGCGTTTGCCAGCAAAAAAGCGCGCGACAGGGTAAGCCCGCCGCGCGCTATCCTATGCGGACTAGTTATTGTTGTTGGTCATCGAGGCCACTGCTGCCGCAAGATTGGAAATGGGCATCGTCTGCAACCAGATGCGACCGGGACCGGTGAGCACGGTGTTGAACACGCCCTCGCCACCAAACATGATGTTTTTGACGCCCTTGACCATTTGAGCGTCAATGCTCACGGTCTCCTCAAAGCCGGCCACGTTGCCGGTATCCACAATCATCTGCTGGCCAGCAGCGAGCTCGTACTCAACCAGGTCGCCGTCGATCTCGGCAAAAGCAACACCCGAGCCCGTGAGCTTCTGCATGATAAAGCCCTCGCCGCCAAAGACGCCGGCCTTTGCCTTCTTGTTAAAGTGAATGCTCAACTCGACGCCACTTTCCGCGGCAAGGAACGAACGCTTCTGCAAAATCCAGCTCTTGCCCGGACCGATCTCGATTGGCACGATGCGGCCGGGGAAGCAGGAGCCAAACGCGATCATGCCATCGCCACGCGCGGTCCAAATGTTTTGGAACAATGCCTCACCCGAAAAAGCCTTGGAGAACATCTTGCCGATGCCACCGCCCGAGGTAGACATTTCCATGTTGGGGGTCATCCAAGCCATGGCGCCGCTTTCGGTGATCATGGATTCGCCATCGCTAAGGTTGCACGTAACAACCGGGAAAGCCCCTCCGCCGATCTCGTACTGCATGACCGTCTCCTTTCCACTCAGGAGCCGAATAACGATGCCTATATTTTAGCAGGTAGAGATGCATATGTTCACACCGCCCATGCCCTCTCCTGCGGACGTTTCCCCAGATAAAACCTGCCAAAATAAACCTGTTCCTTTTTGGCAGGTTTTAAAGGCAAACGGTGAAGGTGATCTGGTTGCCGTGACCGGATACGGTGGCGGCGCCTCCATGGGCCTCGGCGATGGCACGCACCACGGACAGGCCCACGCCCGAGCCACCCGTCTTGGAGCTGCGCGACGCATCCGCACGATAGAAGCGATCGAACAATCGGTCCAGGTCGCCCTCGGGCAGCTCGTCCACGGCGTTCGATACGACAAGCTCGGCGGCGCCCTTGCCTTTGCCGTGCGAAACGGCGCACAGGCTCAGCTCAATCACGCTGCCCTCGCTCGCATAGCGCGTGGCGTTGTCCAGTAGCAACTCAACCACCTGCGCCACCGCCGCGGCATCGGCATGGGTCCGCACGCCGGTCGCAATCGACGTCGACAGGCGTTTACCGCCTGAGACCGCCACCGACTTAAACGGCGCCGCCGCCTTGTTCACCGCCTCCGAAAGATCGATCGACGCCATGGTAAAGCCCGCCGAGCCCTCGTCCATGCGTGCCAAGAACACCAAGCGCTCCGTGAGCGCCGATAATAGCGCACCCGCACTCGCCTTAGTGCTGCCTTAGCAGGTCGATGAGCATATTTAAAAAAGCAAGGTTATAGCTTAGTCGGACTTAAGGAACGGGCGGCTTCACATCTCGCCCTGCAAACAACGCCCGTACAGCGAGCGCGCTTGCCGCATGGGCGTTGCGGCCGCCTGCAGCTTATAGATAGGCACCCTCGAGGCGCAGCAGCCACTCCTTGCGATCCAGTCCACCGGCGTATCCGTTGAGCGATCCGTCGGCCGCGACCACGCGATGGCACGGCACGATAATCGAAATAGGGTTGCGAGCGACCGCAGCCCCCACCGCGCGAGGAGATACAACGGGCGCTTCATTTCCCGGTACACGATGTCGAGCGGCAACACGCTGGGCGATCTCGCCATACGTAGCGACCTCGCCACGCGGGATCGAAAGCAGCTCAAACCAAACCTCACGCTGAAACGCCGTGCCGATCATATGCAACGGCGGCGTAAACCGAGGTTCCTGCCCTGCAAAATAAGCATTCAGCCAAGCCCAGGAACGCTCAAGCACCGAAGAGGCCGCACCATTTGCCGGACTCACCGACGACATGCCACCAGTACCGGAAACCGCATCGACGCCTTCAACATGTTCGGAGTCTTCACGGAGAAGCGTGGAGCCAAAGTGCTCCTGCCCCTCAAACCAAAGCCCCGTCAGACCGCGGCCATCAGCGGCAAGCAGGATTTCGCCCAAAGGCGAAGCAAACGTCGTCGTGACCACCAGCGGCTCCTTTCAAAACTCCGCAACATAATACCGCGAACTGTGCAGACAACCCCCGCAGATACGTCCGGGCGGGCTCGCAATTACTTCAGCGAGGCTGTTTTTCCCAATCAAGCGAAGAAGACGCGGGGCTTCGACGCCAGGGCGGTACCCCCGCCAGCTGAGCTCTAATACTTTTCCCGAGAAGTGAACGAGTAAAAACGAAGTCCCGGAGCATCCACACCTTTAGACCGCAAAACCGCAGGATTCGCGCTGCAAAACCGCAGGACATAGCAATCAAAAAATGCCAATGCTTCGGGGGTCCAAATAAGGTCGTTCACTTCACGGGAAAAGTATTAGACCTCAATTCGCACCAAGCCCAAAGTCACCCCAGGCAGCAGGCGCGAAGCGCCGAGGCCGCCGCCGGGACCAGGGCCCGCAACAACCACGTGCCCCCACATCAGCCCAGCGGCCCCAACCAACAACGACCCCATCGCAGGCCACTCGCAGCAGCGTCACCGCAGGCGGGGGCCGGGCTTAGTTTTCAGAACACTCCGCAGACCAGTGTGGCGCCTTGTCCGCGGCTCCGAAGGAGCAGGACAAGGCGCCACACATGGTCGAGGACGTTCTGAAAACTAAGCCCGGCCCCCGCCGGACAGGTCCACCGCTACTCGCAGAGCAGCTTAGCGATCTGGACGGCGTTGGTTGCCGCGCCCTTACGGATTTGGTCGCCGCAGCACCAGAAGGTGATGCCACGCGCGGCCTCGGGGTTCGAGATGTCGCGACGCACACGACCGACCCAGATCAGGTCCTGGTCGGACGTATCCATCGGCATGGGGAAGCGATCATGCGCATCCTCGGCGCTCATGTCGTCAACCAGCTTCACGCCCGGAGCGGCAGCCAGCGCAGCACGGGCCTCCTCAACCGTAATGTCGCGCTCAAACTCGAGCGTAATGCTCTCGGAGTGCGAACGCAGCACGGGCACGCGCACGCAGGTGCAGTTCACGCGCAGCTCGGGCAGATGCATGATCTTGCGGCCCTCGTTTTGCAGCTTCATCTCCTCGGAGGTAAAGCCTTCCTCCTTGACACCGCCGATCTGCGGAATCAGGTTGCTCGCCAGCTGGGCGGCAAACGCGCGCGGCTCGGGAATCTCCTCGCCACGGCCCAGGGCGGCAAGCTGAGCCTCGAGCTCGGCCATACCGGGAGCGCCAGCGCCCGAAGCTGCCTGATACGTGGACACGATCATACGCTTCACGCCAGCAAGCTGGTGCAGCGGCCACGTGGGAACCAGGCCGATGATGGTCGCGCAGTTGGGATTGGCGATAAGGCCGTGATGCCACTTGATGTCGTCAGCATTGATCTCGGGCACGACCAGCGGCACCTCGGGATCCATGCGGAAGGCGTGGCTGTTGTCGACCACGACGGCGCCGCGCTTGACGGCCTCGGGCAGTAGCTCCTTCGCAATATCGTCGCCGGCGGCGCCGAGCACGATGTCGCAGCCCTCAAAGGCCTCGGGGCAAGCCTCCTCAATCACAACCTGCTCGCCGCGGAACTCGACGGTCTTGCCCGCAGAGCGCGCGCTCGCTAGCAGCTTGAGCTTGCCGACCGGAAACTCCTGCTCGTTGAGGCACTCGAGCATCTGGGTGCCCACGGCTCCCGTCGCGCCCAAAATAGCAACCGTGTACTGTTTCATGCTTCCCCCTTTAAAGGCTGTGGCTTTTGCCCGCACGCCGAGCAGGCCGATTATTGTTGCCAGTGTATACAAGAACAGGGCGGGCACGAAACCCGCCCCGTCGAAACGAAACCGAAACGAAACGCCCCGCCGTAGTTTTTGAGGCAAGTCCCAAAAATCTACTGGGATAGCAGCTACTTGTGGAGCGCGGCCGGGGCGGGATCGGCCGGCGCGGGAGCCTCCAGGTCGGAGACCTTCACAATGCCGTTTTCATCGGAGAAGGCACGGTAAATGGTCTGGATCGCCAGATCGAAGTCCTTCTCCTCCACGCCGATGATGATGTTGATCTCGTCGCAGCTCTGCGAAATCATACGCACGCTCACGCCCGCCTGGCCAAGCATGCCAAACAGGTGGCCAGAGATGCCGGCGCGACCGCGCAGGTTGCGGCCAACGGTAGCGATAAGCGCCAGGCCCTCGACAACCTCGATCTCGAGCGGCTCGACCTCCTGCTGAATGTCGCCCACGAGCGAGTACAGCGAATCGTGCACGTCCTGCTCCTGCACCACGGCGCCAAAGCGGTCGACACCGGTGGGCATGTGCTCGACGGAGACGTCATAGCGCTCGAAGACCGAAAGCGCGCGGCGCATAAAGCCGACACGGGGCTTGGTGCGGTCGCGGGCCACGTTGATGGCGACAAAGCCGCGCTTGCCGGTCACGCCGGTAATGATGGGCTCCGCCTCGCCCTCGTCGGCCGTCTCGCTAATGATGGTGCCGGGGTCCTGCGGCGCATTGGTGTTCTTGATGACTAGCGGAATACCGGCCTCGCGCACGGGGAACACGGCCTCCTCGTGCAGGACGCTTGCACCCATGTACGAAAGCTCGCGCAGCTCCTCGTAGGTAACGCGCGCAATGGGCTGAGCCTCGGGTACGATGCGCGGGTCGGCAGAGTAGAAGCCCGAGACGTCGGTCCAGTTCTCGTAAAGGTCGGCGCCCAGGCACTTGGCCAGAATCGAGCCGGAAATATCGCCGCCACCACGGTCGAGCAGCTTGATCTGGCCCTCACGCGTCGCGCCGTAGAAACCGGGCATGACAAAGCCACCCTGCTGACCGTACTCCTGCACCAGCTCGGAGGTGCGGTTCATGCTGAGCGTACCGTCGTGATGGAACGCAACGACCGTCGCGGCGTCCAGGAACGGCAGGCCCAGGTACTCGGCCATCAGGCGAGCGGTGAAGTACTCGCCACGGCTCACGAGCTCCTCGGTGGAGTAGCCACCCGAGCGGGCACGCTCGGCAAAGGCCGCGAACTCCTCGCGGATGGGATAGGTGAGCTCCAGCTCGTCAGCGATATCAAAATAGCGCTGCCCAATGTCCTCGAGCAGCTCCTCGCACGACACGTGGTACTTAACGTGCGCGTTAACCAGGTAGAGCAGGTCGGTCACCTTGGTGTCGCCCTTAAAGCGGCGACCGCAGGCAGAAACCACCACAAAACGGCGGGCCGGGTCGGCATCGACGATGGCCTTGATCTTCTTAAAGTGTTCGGCGTCGGCGACCGACGAGCCGCCAAACTTGGCAATTTTTATCATGGCGTGGAGGTTACCTTTCTAAAAGCCTCTGCAAACCTGTTTTGCGCGCTCTGATACCATGGGTTCACCGATTGGGACCAAGGCATCCGAGGAGCAGTGTTATATGGGAACTTATCATAGTACACGAGGACGCACTTTATCGTGCTCAAGTAAGGTGGCAATCCGTACCGGCATCGCTCCCGACGGGGGTTTGTTTGTCTCGGACGAGCTCGGCACCCAGCAGGTCGATATCAGCTCGCTTGCAGATAAATCGTACTTTGAAATCGCTCAAGATGTGTTGGGAATGTTACTGAATGATTACACGGCCGAAGAAATTTCGGCGTGTGTCGACGAGGCTTACCGCAGCACGTTTGCGAGCGAAGAGGTCACGCCGCTCGTCAAACTCGACGCCGCACCGGGCGCCGATGCCCCTCAGACCTATGTGATGGAACTCTTTGGCGGCCCCACAAGCGCCTTTAAGGACGTCGCCCTGCAGATGCTCCCCCGCCTCATGGCCCGCACCTCCGCCAAGGACGGCGGCGCCGAGCGCATCATGATCGTCACCGCCACGTCGGGCGACACCGGCAAGGCCGCACTCGCCGGCTTTGCCGACGCCCCGGGCACGGGCATCACCGTCTTTTATCCCGAGGGCAAGGTCAGCCGCGTCCAGAACCTGCAGATGTCCACGCAGGAGGGCGACAACGTCGCCGTCTGCGGCATCCGCGGCAACTTTGACGACGCCCAGAGCGCCGTCAAGCGCATCTTTGCCGATAAGGAGCTTGCCGAGCGCCTGGAGGCCGCTGGCACCGTGCTTTCGAGTGCCAACTCCATCAATGTCGGCCGCCTGGTGCCGCAGGTCGTCTACTACTTTGCCGCCTATGCGCAGCTGCTGCGCGCCGGCGCTATCGAGGCTGGCGACGCCGTAGAGTTCTGCGTGCCCACCGGCAACTTTGGCGATATCTTGGCCGGCTACTACGCCAAGCGCATGGGTCTGCCCGTCGCCAAGCTCGTCGTGGCGAGCGACAAGAACAACGTGCTGGCCGACTTCCTGACCACCGGCGTTTACGACCGTAACCGCCCGTTCTACACGACCATCTCGCCGTCGATGGACATCCTCATCAGCTCCAACCTGGAGCGCATGCTGTACTTCCTGTCCGATGGCGACTGCGAGCTTGTTGCCGGCCTTATGGAGCAGCTGGCACAGACTGGTCGCTATGAAGTTCCCGCCGAGCTGCTGGCCAAGATCCAGAGCGTCTTTGGCTGCAGTTGGGCCAGCGAGGACGAGGTCCGCGCTGCCATCAAGAGCTGCTGGGACGCGAACGGCTACGTGATTGACCCGCACACCGCTTGCGGCTATCACGTCTTTGAGCAGGTCGCTCCCGCCGAGGGCGCCAAGGCCCGCGTGCTGCTTTCGACCGCCAGCCCCTACAAGTTCCCGCGCGCCTGCTGCGACGCCCTGGGGCTCAACGTTCCCGAGGACGACTTTGAGGCCATGCGCGTGCTCGAGCAGGCAACCAACACGGTCGCCCCGACCCAGCTCGCCGAACTCGAATCCAAACCCGTCCGCTTCGAAGACGTCTGCGACGTCGATGAGATGGACAGTTACGTCGAGTCTGCAGCAAAAAAGATGACTACCAACTAAAAACCCCTTATAAGGCGCCGGCGAAAGCCGGCGCACCTTCTTTTATCAGATAACCCCCGGGATGATGACGAACGCGCACAGCGTGCCTGGCTGTTTAGTTCGTCGCGAGTTCCGCACGCAAAGGAAAGCACTTAATGTGCTTTCCGTCTTGCGCAGGACTGCCCGAGCAGCGAACTAAACAGCCAGGCACGCCAGGAGGACTCACATGATCAAGATCACCGTCCCAGCAACCAGCGCCAACTTGGGCATTGGCTACGACACCCTCGGCATGGCCGTCAGCCTCTACTCACACTTCACCTTTGAGCGCGCCGACAAGCTCACCATCACGGGTTGCCCCGAGGAGTTCCAAAACGAGAACAACCTAGTCTACGTGAGCTTTGTGGATGCGCTGGCCGCATGGGGCGAGCCGGCTTTTCCCGTTGCCATCGACATTCAGACCGATGTACCCGTCGCTCGCGGCCTGGGCTCCAGCTCCACCTGCGTCGTCGCTGGCATCATGGCAGCCGCCGCGCTGACGGGCCACACCGTCGACCGCGCCGAGCTCGTCCGCACCGCCACCGAGGTCGAGGGACATCCCGACAACGTCGCCCCCGCCATCCTGGGCGGCGCAGTCTGCTCTTTTACGCCGACCGGTTCGCTCCCCCAGTGCCTGCGCTACGAGGTGAGCGATCGCTTGCGTTTTATTACCGTGATTCCGCCCTACGAGGTGCATACGAGCGAGGCGCGCAAGGTCGTGCCGCAGGAGATTCCGCTCCCCACCGTCGTATGGCAAATGGGCCGCATCGCCGGCATGACGCGCGGCCTGGAGACCGGCGACCTGGATCTGATTGCCGCCGCCAATGACGACCGCATCCAAGAGCCGTATCGCCGTCGCCTGATTCCCGACTACAACGCCGTGCGCGACACCTGCCTTAACGGCGGCGCCAAGACCATCTGGATCAGTGGTTCGGGCTCGACCCTCATGGCTGTGACCGACGACACCATCGTGGCAAAGTTCTTGCAGGTCAAGCTGCGCGAGCAGTTCCCTAAGTGTGATACGCATATTCTGACGTGCGACACCGAGGGCGCTCAAATCGAGTACCTGTAGACATCGCTGGTTAATCCTTTCGGGCCGCCCAAGGGTATCCCCTTAAAAACGTCCTCGCACTTGAGGCCCGCTTCTCCTGCTCCTTCGGAGCTACGGATAAGCGGGCCTCGTGCTGCGGAATGTTTTTAAGGGGATACCCTTGGGCGGCCCTACAGCAACGTGGTCGACGATGTCTATAGGAACCCACGCTTTGAAGGGGCGCCGGGCTGATGGTTTGGCTTTTTATTGGTGGGGCCCTTACTGGGATGGGACCCTTACTAGAGGCAGGCTTCGGCGATGCGCTTTTTGAGTTCGTCGATGCCCACACCGGTTTGGGAGCTTGTGATGATTACGTTTTCGGCAGGGACGTTGAGCTGCTTTTTGATGACTGCTGCCTGGCGGGCCTGCTGGGTGCGGCTGAGCTTGTCGGCTTTGGTGAGGCAGACGATAAAGTTGAACTCGTTGCCCTGTAGGTAGTCGATCATGTCGTGGTCGAGCTTGCTGGGGTCGTGACGAATGTCCACCAGCGAGACGACCAAGTTAAAGCTGCGCTCGGAGTCGAAGAAGTCGCCGATAAGCTCGGCCCAGCGGTCACGCTCGGCCTTAGAACGACGGGCGAAACCATAGCCCGGCAGGTCGACGAAGTGCACGTCATCGGCCTCGAAGAAATTGATGTTGCTTGTCTTGCCCGGTGTGCTCGAAACCTTGACCAGGTTCTTGCGGCCAAAGAGCTTGTTCATAATCGACGACTTGCCCACATTGGAGCGGCCGACAAAGCTCACTTCGGGGCAGGTGGACTCGGGAATCTGCGAAACCTTGCCGTAGCTGGCGACGAACTTGGCAAGCTGGTAGTTAATGGAATCGGCCATGGACACTCCTTGGTCGTAGGTTCTTACAAAAGAGCGCGCTATTGCGCGGCGGCAATGCGGCGGACGATATCGAGCGTGATGTTACTTGCGACACGCGCGTACTCGAACAGATCGAACTCTCGGTCGCAAATTGCATCGTACGCCTCGTCACAATTATCGCTGATAGCGCGCAACACCAGGCAATCGACACCATTTTTGGTTGCGACATGAGCAATCGCCGCGCCCTCCATGCCGACACAATCGGCATGTGTCGCTTCGATAGCGTCGCTACGCATGGCGGCGCCCGTCACAAAGCGGTTACCCGTGGCAATCGTGCCGACCAAGAACTGTTTGGTGCCCTCGTTCGAAGCGACTGCATTTGTCGAAGCGTCAACGAACCCACGCTCAGCAAGCACGTCGACGGCAATATCGACCAGCGCGGGCGTCGAACCAAACTCCTCAAGCCCCGGTGCGGACTCGGCGATAAGCGCGGTATCGGTATCCAGATAGCGCAGGCGTTTGCCAATGACCACGTCGTCGATATGGAGCTTGGGGTTCAAACCGCCCGCAATGCCCGAAAACACAACAGCCTGCGGAGCATACTTGCTAATGAGGTGCTGTGTTGCAGCGGCGGCGTTCACCGTGCCCATGCCCGCCGTTGTGGCGACAACTGTCAGGCCATCGAGCTCGCCGCTCACAACGGTCAAGCCTGCCTCCCGTGCCTCGCAAACGTCGCTCAGCTCTTCCTTAATCTGCATGATCTCTTTTTCGAGCGCACCGATAATCGCGATGGTAGCCATACCATTCCCCAAACCTATACGAAATTCTCAACCACGGTATGGTACCAGCATTTTGTTTGACCTCGCCAAACGAACACGCTAAGCCAGCGTAGCGCGGGTATCATAGAGCGCCTTGGCGATGGCAGTCACAACCTCACTCGAATGGTCGCTCCATGGCATCGATGTCATGATGCTCATGACATAGGTACGGCCATCGATGTCGATAAGGCCCGCATCGCATGTCGAATAGTAACCATCCTCGCTAATCCAGCCTGCCTTGTTGCGCACCAAAACCTGCTCGTCCGCAATGCCATCGCGCACTCATTTAAGTCTGTCCCCAATGAGTGCCGCTAGCCGATGGCGTTTTTGAGTTCGGCGCGGCGCTTTTTCATGCCGGCCATGACGGCGTTGCGCAGCTCGGGCATGCGCGCGGTATCCATCTGGGGCACGCCCTCGAGCTTATAGGGAATCCCCAGTTGCTCGTACTTGACGACACCCATCGTGTGATACGGCAGCATTTCCAGGCCCACCACGTTGTGCCATGGAGCGATCAGGCGACCGAGCTTCTCGCATTCCTCCGCCGTGTCGGTGATACCCGGCACCACCACATGGCGAATAACAACCTTAATCTTGCGATGGGCAAGCTCATCGCCAAACGCCAGGATGCGCGCAGGATCGCAACCGGTCAGCTTTTTATGCTCAACCGGATCGGCATGCTTGATGTCGAGCAGCACCATATCGGTCTCGTTGAGAACAGCATCGAACTTCTCCGGATGCTTGGGATCAAATGCATAGCCACAGCTATCTAGGCAGGTATGCACACGGCCATCGGGATTGTTGTGCATTGCACGGAACAGGTCGGCCAAAAACTCGGGCTGCAGGAGCGGTTCGCCACCCGAAACGGTAATGCCGCCGCTACGGTAGAACTCATGGTTGCTCTGGAACTCGTCCATGAGATGCTCGACGGTCACCATCGTGCCGCCGTTAACAGACCAGGTATCGGGATTGTGGCAATACGCGCAGCGCATGGGACAGCCCTGAACAAACACCACAAAGCGGATGCCGGGTCCGTCGACCGTTCCCATCGTCTCGATCGAATGCACGCGACCCAGGGCATACGCAGAGTCCTCGGGACGAGCGTCCACACCCTCAAGCGTCATTTCTGCCATTCGCGCTACCTTGCCTCTCCTTGGATGCAACCAATTAAAATGCCAGAGCCATTCTAGCCCATGCGTTTGCGTTTAAACGTCTCGGACTAGAACGGCACGTTTTAATCTATCCCCCATCACCATGGCTGGGGGGCTACGTCGAGATGTCAGGCTGGAGAACGCTCGCCTGCGGCCTTTACGCCTTAAGCGTGAGCACCGCGCCGAAGGCGGTCGGGCCGCAATGGCTCGAGATGACGCCGCCAACCTGCGTCCAGGTAACGTCCTCAAAGCCCAGGTCGTGCGCATAGACTTCCATGTCGTCGCGCAGCTCCTGGGAAAGGCCCACCGAATACGCCAAGCCAATGTGCGAGTAATCAATATCGCCCTTGGCAACCATGTGGTCAATAAAGGCACGGGCGCATTTGAGCATGGAGCCGCGGAGCTTCTTGGTCGCCACGAACTTGCCACCCGTCACCTCAATGCAGGGCTTAATCTTGAGCAGATGAGCGCCCAGGAACGCGGCGTTAGACAAGCGACCGCCCGCCTTAAGGAAGGCAAGGTCGGTAGGAACAAAGCCCAGCAGCACGCGGTCCATGACGGAGTTCGTAAAAGCAAAAATCTCATCGACGGTGGCATCGGGGTGAGCCTCGATGTATTTGGCGGTCTCGACGGCAACGAGCGACTGGCCAACCGAAACAAAACGCGTGTCCATAGAGAAGACGTAGTCGCGGCCCTTAGCTGCAATCTTGGAGGACTGATGCGAGCAGGTCGTGGCCTCGGAATATGCGAGATGCAAAATGGTCGCGTCGGGCTGCTCGGCATGGATGCGGTCGTACACGTGAGCAAAATCCGCAGGCGCGCAGCCACTGGTCTTGGGCATCACGCCAAACTCGTTGCAGCGCGAATAAATCTCAAGCGGATCGATCGAGCCGTCCTCGACGGTCTCGTCACCAATCGTGACATGCATGGGCACACGCACGATGCCATAGCGTTCGCAGAGCTCCGGTGTCACATCCGAACCAGACTCAACCACGATTACGTACTTGCCCATTATCATCACGACCCATCTCGACGTTGGTTATTTATTACGCGCGCACGCCCGTCGCCCAATTGAACAACGACTCCCAAGCACCAGAGAGACGCCGCCCTTCGCCACAACAAAGGACAGCGTCTCCCTGAAATACTCCGTGCTTGCATGAGATTCTACACGGTTTGGTAATGAGTGTTACTTACTCCGCAAACGGTAGCTATATGCGATAAACGGTAGCCACCAAGAAAGCCTGTGTATCCAAAACGCCATGGTCACTCACAATGCGGCTAGCGAGCCAGACGGTAAAACTCCATCGAGGCGTCGCCCTCGGCGCGCAACTGCATCGCCGGCGCCGCAGACGAATAGGTGCGGCTCGTAAGCGCAACCTCGCCGTCGTTGACAAATACCTCGAGCATCGTGGCATCCGAAAGGACTCGCAGGCAGTAAAGCTCGTCGAGCTCAACCGACCTCTTGTCGCGTCCATAGCCCTCATCGCCCATATCAAGTGTGAGCATTCCGTTGGCAAAGCACACGACAACGCCCTCACGAACTTCCAGCTCAATGGACTTCGTCCCCCGGCACGACACGACGGCATCAAACAGTCGACCAGGAGAGCCGACGGTCTCTCCGGCGGTCACCGAAACACGCTCCTTGCGCAGTTGCTCAACCTCGCGCGCGGGCCACTGACAGAGCTTACCGTCGCGCATATTCAGCACCCTCGGCACGGTAAGCGCGCACTGCCATCCGCGTTCCACCGTCGGGTTTTGAGCCGTTGCATCGGGGCAGCCGGCCCAACCGATCATAATCCGTCGACCGTCGGCATCTGCAAATGATTGAGGGGCATAGAAGTCAAGACCCGCATCGACCATCGGGGGCATACCCTGCCCGGCGATTTTAAAGCTAGGCGCCTCCCAATCGGCCTCAATACGAAACCACACGCACTGATGCGGGTTTTGGTAACGCCAACCATCGGCGGGCACGCCCTGCGGACAGCAAACGAGAATAAGCTCGCCATCAAGCTCAAACAGATCGGGGCACTCCCACATAAAACCGAACTTCTCGCCGAGCTCAATACGCGTCGCATATTTCCAGCACTCAAGATCGTGCGAGGTATAGACGAGCACGCAACCGCGGTCGTCTTTCGTACGAGCACCAAGAACCATATAGTAGATACCGTCGTGCTCCAGGATCTTGGGGTCGCGCACGTGCGTACTAATATCGTCGGGGTAATCGACCGGACCAACAGCTATGTGCTTCTCCCCCAATTTATCGGGGTTCTCGGTAACCATGTGAATCTGATTTTGGTCGCGCCCTGTCAGCACATAGTCATAATCATCGCGGTCAAAATGCTTGACGTTACCGGTATAGAAGTAGTGAATCTTGCCGTCGTGCATAAATGCAGACCCCGAATACGCACCGCTCGAGTCTAGATCTGAATCGGGGAATAGCGCGGGACCGCGGTTCTCGTACGTCACAAAGTCCTTCGTCGTCAGATGATTCCACAGCACCGGTCCGCCGTGCGCGGCATCAAACGGATCGTATTGGTGATAGATGTGGTATGTATCACCAACCTGCACCAAACCGTTGGGATCATTGAGCCAGCCAAGCTCGGGCTCCGCATGGAACAGAAGTCTATCGGAGTCAGCCGCGATGCGAGCCGCAGTCTCATCCTGCCCGGCACGCCACAGCTCGTAGTCCGAGCGCGTCACCTTATGTTTTTGATCGAACATTCAATCGTCCTTCTTGTAGAGGAGAAGGACGCCCGGCCCATGCGAGCCAAACGCCCTTCTCCAACAGGTCGACCCGTACATTACCTTGACGGATCTGGATTAGAAGCTGACATCAAAGCCGGCGCCTGCACCCTCTTCATCGGTGGTCGGAACGCCCTTTGCCTTGTTGTAGGCAAAGATCAGGATGATCGGGACGAAGAAAGCGATCAGATTGCCAGCCACATACCACACGAGGGTCTCGGGCGTGACGATGAGCAGGCCAAGTACGCCGGTCAGACCCTGGCCGATAGCGCGCACCTCAAAGAGCTTCACGAAGGCACCGCCGCAGCCTGCACCGATGCAAGCGCAGATGAACGGAATGATCGAGTAGCGCATGTTTGCAGCAAAGATAGCGGGCTCGGAGATTCCGACCAGCGTCGGGATAAAGGACGACATGCAGATGTTGCGCTCTTTGGAATGCTTCTTGTGAATGAGATACATGCCGATGGCGCCGCCGCCCTGGGCGATGATGGAAACGGACCAGATGGCCTGGATGTAGTTGAAGCCGGTCGTGGCAACGAGATTAGCCTCGATACCCTGAATGAACTGGTGCGTACCGGTAACGACGAGCGGCTGCAGGAACGCGGCAAAGACGAAGGCACCAAAGACGCCCATCCTGTTGTACAGGACATCGATTACGCCGGCAAGGACGTCGCCAATCAGGTTGCCGAGCGGGCCGAACACGGTGAACAGGGCGACGTTGGCAAGAATCAGGGTAACGGTCGGGACAAAGACGAACGAGACGACCTCGGGGATGTACTTCTGGGCAATCTTCTCGACCTTGGCCATGAACCAGGCGGTCAGGATTGCGGGGAACACGCCGCCCTGGAAAGCAACCATGGGAATGGAGAGCGGACCAAAGTTCCAATACTCAGCACCCGTCGGGTCCATAACGAACGCGTTGCGGTTCATAAGGCTCGGATGAACCATGACGATGCCGACGAGGATACCTAGGATCGGGTTGCCGCCAAAACGCTTGACCGCGCTGTACATCACCAGGACAGGCAGGTAATCGAAGGTGGTAGCGATAATGGCAAAGAAGCTTGCGAGGTTCTTGAGGAACTCGCTGTGGTCGGCAAGGCTGCCCTCCATGCCAAAGAGGCCGTTGGCAACGATCAGCGACTTAAGGCCGATGATGATAGCAGCGCCGACGAAAGCGGGAATGATGGGGATAAAGATGTCCGAGAATACCTTGAGGACCGAGAAGAACTTGCCCTTCTTGTCCGCCTCGGCGCCCTTGACCTCGGAAGCACTGATCTCCTTAACGCCCGTCAGAGCCATAAACTCATCATAGACCTTGTTTACGGTACCGGTACCGAAGATGATCATGAGCTGGCCGCTGTTGTACAGCACGCCCTTGACGCCATCGATGTTCTCGAGCTCGGCCTTGTTGTACTTGCTCGTATCCTTGAGCACCAGACGCAGACGCGTAACGCAATGCGTGGCACCCTCGATGTTATCCAGACCGCCGACGTTATCGACGACTTGCTGAGACACTACTTTGTAGTCCATGTTCCTCTCCATTCCCTTACGAAATCATAAGACGTTTTGTGGCCATTACAGAGATGCGATCGTTGCATTTGCGCACTTGACCGTACCGTCGGTGACCGTCAGCGCCACACCCTGGCCCTGCTTATTGCAGAAGCGAGCGTTAAGCGCAACATCATCGACAAAGATGGTCGCGATATCGTCGTCAACGACCAGGCGCACATGATGAGTGCCCTCGCCCTTAAAGAACAACGGACGCTCGAGGCCCATGTTGTTGACCTGGAACCACGGATACTGGGGGGCCGCCGTAAACTCGAGCTTGCCCTCACGCAGGTTGGCGCGGAACTCATAGGCAAGACCAGACTCGGCGTCCTCGGCGAGCTTCACCGAGAAGCCGGCAGCGTCACCGGCGAGCTCGATGTCGGCGTCGAGCATATAGGTGGAACCGGCATCCGCAGCGAGCACCTGCTCGACCTTGCCCGACTCGCAGGAAAGCTCAAAGGCCTCGACTGCCTTAGCCTCGCCAAAGGCGCCAAGCATGCTGTCGGGGAGTTTGGTGCCAAGCGTTCCGTCGGCACGCTGAACGATCTCGAGGGGCATAAAGGTGCCACCCCACAGGTAAGAGCTGGGGTCGCCGCCCTCGTCACGCGTAGGAACCCAACCAAAGAGAACGCGGCGCTCGCCATCAAATGCGGTACGTGCGGCATAGTACGCGCGGCCATCGAAGGAATCGTCCGCAGGAGTAATCCAGGGACCGTTGATAGAGCGAGACATGCGGTAACGGGTCTTGTTGCCATCGCTGTACTCAGAGAACACCAGATACCACCAGTCGCCCATCTTAAAGAGATCAGGCATCTCAAACATGGTGTACAGGCCCGGATTCCACCAGTCGCCCTGGAACTCCCAGGTATCCAGGTCCTTGGAGGTGAACTTGACCAGACGACCGGTCATCAGACGCTTGTCCTCGCCCACACGCGTGCCGAGGATGAGCATGTACTCTTCGTTCTCCTCATCCCAAAGCACAAAGGGATCGCGCCAGTTGCGGTCATCGTAACCCTCCTGGGGCGGAAGCAGCGTCTCGGCGATGTTCTTCTCCCACTTGACGGCGTCGTCACTCGTTGCGTGAAGAAGAACCTGCTTCATCAAACGTGCGCGGACCTTATCGCGATTGCAACCAGTGTAGAGCGCATGGTACTTGTCGCCCACCTTAAACACCGTGCCGGCATAAACATACTGGTCGACTTCCTCGTCGCCGCCACGCTCAAGGCTCTCGCCAAAGTCTTTGTAATTGACGAAGTCCTTGGTCGTAGCGAGCGCCCAGCCAAACGGCTCTCCGAAAGGTCCGGGGTTACGCGTGTCACGCTGGTGATAGAGATAGAACGTGCCGTCCTCGCCGTACGGCATGATGTCGCCTACCCAAATTCCCTCAGGCTGGTAATACACCTTGTGCATCCGAGACTTCCTTTCCCGCAAGATACTAACTCGGTACAACTGCAAGATATGTCAATCGTTTTCATATGTCAAACGTTTTCACACCAATACGTCTTTTCGCAGTTCCAGTCGTCGGCAAACGGTTGACATATGCCGGCGAACGGTCATCAGAGGCGTTTGAGGAATTCTTTTGGCACGGGATGAACTACGCGGTTTTGCCCTCAATGAGTTCAACGGGGAGTTTGATATTCGATTCGGGCTTATCGCCGTTAATAAGAGCGATGATGGATTGCGCCGCGAGCTCTCCGATGCGATCGATATCTTGGCGTACGGTTGTTAAGTCAGGCATAAACGTCATGGTGCGGCGGGCACCATCCGCGCCCACGACCTTAATATCGTCCGGAGCGCTCAAGCCGCGTTGCTTCATCACGTTGAGACAGATGGCCGCCATCGTGTCGTCTCCCGCAAAGATGCCGTCAATATCGGGGTTCTCATCGAGGGTCTTCGCAACGACCGCGCTCTTTTCGTCGTCGGACTTAACGAACTCGACCTCACGGACAAGCGCGGGCAAACCGGCCTGCTCCACAACATCGTGGTAGGCATCGGTACGCTTATTGGCAGGCATACGCATGCGGCTATTGTTGCGCAGGCACAAGATGCGCGAACACCCGTCATCGATCAGGCGACGCGTGGCAAGTTCGCCGATGCTATAGCTGTCGCTCGCAATCTGAACAGAGGCCTCGCCAAGGTCGCAGTCGATACCAACCAGACTCAAGCCCATCTCGGCATACGCCTCGGCACCGATATTAAGCGAGTTGACGATGACGCCATCAACCATATTGCGCCGAAGCATATCGATATAAGAACGCTCAAGATCAGGTCGATTGGCGCTATTGCACAGCAACATCTTAAAACCGTTTTCGGCCAGGGTACGCTCAACGGCTTGGACCGCTTGTGCATGAAACGGGCTGCTGACATAGGGAACGATCATACCGATTAGATTCAGGCGACCGTTGAGCATAGCACGGGCGATATCGTTGGGCGTATAGTTGATACGCTCCATCGCGGCATGGACCTTATCGCGGGTCTCTTGGCTAATATAGCCGCGATTATTAAGCACGCGAGATACCGTAGTAGGCGAAACCCCCGCCACCGCTGCAACTTCCTTGATGCCAGGCTTAGCAGAATCCTTAGAACGAGCACCCTCGCGAGCCATAGCACCCTCCCCTCATCAACATGTCATACGTTTACATACGAACAAAGCATACCCCAACAACAGTGGGAAGACGGTAACAGTACAAGTAAGTAAACGACTCATCCAAATAATTAGGAGAGTTCCGCCTAAAGGGTGACTACACAGGACCCCGCCGGGGCTGTTTGGGCTACCTCCCAAAATATTCCGCAGGACGCAAGAAGCCCTCGCCGCACGAAGTGCGCAGCGAGGGCTTCTTGCATGTCCGAGGACGTTTTGGGAGGTAGCCCAAACAGCCCCGGCGATCCTGCGGGAGTTAAACCCCTTTAGAACTTGTTGTGGAAGGTACGCGAAATGACCTCGTCCTGCTGCTCCTTGGTGAGCGTGTGGAAGTTCACGGCGTAGCCGGAAACGCGAATGGTCAGCTGCGGGTACTTCTCGGGGTGAGCCTGAGCGTCGAGCAGCGTCTCACGGTTGAAGACGTTGATGTTCAGGTGGTGGCCACCCTTCTCGGCGTAAGCGTCGAGCATGTGGACCAGGTTATCGGCCTGAGTCTCGGAAACTTCAGAAACCTTCATAATGTGTCTCCTTCGATCGATAGGCGCCGGCCGAAACCGGCGCACTAATCAGTAATCGTTATTGTTAGTATAGCACTAACAATAGTTACTCGCCCAGCTGATCAAGGTCGATATCGCCAAAGAACACCTGGTCCTCCTTGCCGAGCGCACCCGGGATGATGGAGAAGGTGTTGGAGATGCCGTCCTGAGCATCGCGGAACGGGAGCTTGGAAACCGAAGACAGCGAAGCGATGGCGCCGTGGCTATCGCGCTTGTGCATGGGGTTAGCACCCGGGGCGAAGGGCTGGCCAGCCTTGCGGCCATCAGGCGTAGAACCGGTCTTCTTGCCGTACACGACGTTGGAGGTGATGGTCAGAACCGAGGTCGTGGGCACGGAGTTGCGGTAGGTGTCGTTCATGCGGATGTACTCCATGAACTGGTGCACAACGTCGTGAGCGATCTGGTCGACGCGGTCGTCGTCGTTACCGTACTTGGGGAACTCGCCCTCGGTCTCGAAGTCGACAATGATGCCGTTCTCGTCGCGGACGGGGTGGACCTTGGCGTACTTGATGGCGGACAGGGAGTCAGCCACGACGGAAAGGCCAGCAATGCCCGTAGCGAACCAGCGGTGCACGTGCTTGTCGTGCAGAGCCATCTGGATGCGCTCGTAGCAATACTTGTCGTGCATGTAGTGGATGATGTTCAGCGAGTTGACGTACACGCCAGCGAGCCACTTCATCATGTCGTTGTACTTGGCCACAACGTCGTCGTAATCGAGCGTATCGCCCTCGACGGCGCGATACTTGGGGCCGACCTGCTTCTTGGAGACCTCGTCAACACCGCCGTTGAGTGCGTACAGCAGGCACTTGGCCAGGTTGGCGCGGGCGCCGAAGAACTGCATCTCCTTGCCGATGCGCATGGAGGACACGCAGCAGGCAATGCCGTAGTCGTCGCCGTGGTAGACGCGCATGAGGTCGTCGTTCTCGTACTGAATCGAGGAGCTGGCGACAGAAGTCTTGGCGCAGAACTTCTTGAAGTTCTCGGGCAGACGGGTCGACCACAGAACGGTCATGTTGGGCTCGGGGCTGGTGCCCATGTTCTCGAGCGTGTGCAGGTAGCGGTAGCTCATCTTGGTAACGAGCGTACGGCCGTCAACACCCATGCCGCCGATGGACTCTGTGACCCACTGCGGATCGCCGGTAAACAGGGCCTGGTACTCGGGGGTACGGGCAAACTTGACCATGCGGAGCTTCATGATGAAGTGATCCACGAACTCCTGGATCTGCTCCTCGGTGAAGGTACCGTTGGCAAGGTCGCGCTCAGCGTAGATGTCGATGAACGTGGAGGTACGGCCAATGGACATAGCGGCGCCGTTCTGCTCCTTGACGGAAGCGAGGTAGGCGAAGTACATCCACTGGATGGCCTCCTGCGTGTTGGTAGCAGGGTTGGAAATGTCGAAACCATAGGTCTCGGCCATCATCTTGAGCTCGCCGAGGGCGCGGATCTGCTCCTGCAGCTCCTCACGATCGCGGATGTTGTCGGCGGTCATGACCGTCGGGGTGGAAGCCTTCTGGGCCTCCTTGTCCTTGATCAGGTAGTCGACGCCGTACAGGGCAACACGACGGTAGTCGCCGATGATGCGGCCGCGGCCATAGCCATCGGGCAGACCGGTGATGATGTGAGCCGAGCGGCAAGCACGCATCTCGGGGGTGTAAACATCGAAGACGCCAGCGTTGTGGGTCTTGCGCTCGAAGGTGTAGCGCTCGACAACGTTCTCGTCGACCTTATAGCCGTGCTGGCTGGCAGCCTGGCAAGCGATGCGGATACCGCCGTTGACGTGCAGCGCGCGCTTGAGCGGCTTGTCAGTCTGGAGACCGACGATGGTCTCCTTCTCGCGGTGGGCGTTATCGATGTAGCCAGCGGGGTGGCTCACGATACCCGTAACGGTCTTGGTGTCCATATCGAGGACACCGCCCTGCTCGCGCTCCTTAAGCAGCAGGTCGAGAACCTCGCCCCACAGCTCCTTGGTACGCTCGGTTGGGCCGGCGAGGAACGACTCGTCGCCCTCGTAGGGGGTGTAGTTCTTCTGGATGAAGTCTCGGACGTCAACTTCTCCCGTCCAGATGCCTTCCTTGAAGCCTTCCCATGCCTCCTGCATTGTGTAACCACGCTCCTAGTTACGTGTAATGCGGCGCTCTCTCACACCGCTGCTTATTGAATTCTTGAATGTTCGGCTTGCACTACCGGCTTCTTCCGTTCTTCACCACACGTTGGTGCAGGGAAAACGTTTGTCCACCTTGGAACTACAACCCAAAACCCAAGATTTCACCCGTTTGAGAAGGATAACATAGCCACCCCCTTCATCAGGGCTGTTATATGTTTCTTTTTTTATACCATTAGTGCGTTTTTAACAAATCCGCAGGAAATGCGAGCGCGAACAACTACCGTTCACCGATTTGTTTGGTATATTTCCTTGCCTTTGTACGACGTTCACTCTAGCTGTTATGCCAGTTTTAGCAGGGTAAAGTGCCCCAGAGACCCCGCAGAAACTGCAGGGCGGCCACGGGATTTCCCCCGGGGCCGCCCTGTGGCATGGCTAGTTATTTAGCTTTGATTGCCGTTTGGCATTAGGCGGCTGCGGCGGCCTTGTCGGTCGTTGCTTTGCTGTGGCCCTGGCCCTCAAAATGCTTGTAGCACCAGCTGGTGACCAGCGGGGTCAAAATGGCCGTCACGATAGCACATGCTGCAACCTGCGCCGTAGCCGTCGCGAGCACCGCGCCGCCGTACATGGCCTCGTTGACGCTTGCCATGGCAGCAGGCGTGGCCACATTGGCTCCGGCGCAGCTCGAAATGGCCGCACCTGCGACACCCGTACCGCCCGTGAGCTTATCGACCGCGATGACGGGAATTGCAAAGACTACCGAGCAGATCACGCCGAGCAGGATGCCGGGAAGACCACCGTTGATAAGCTGGCCAAAGGTCATGGTCGAGCCCATGGCAAAGAAGACGAGCACGATGATGGCGGAAAGTGCCGGTGCCATCATCTTCTTAAAGCTCGGGAAGAGGTTACCCAGAATAATGCCGACGACGATCGGCAGGATGGCGCCCACGAGCGACCAACCGATCGGAGCCTGACCGGCAGCGCCGAGCACGATCATCGTGACCGGAGGGCCGACAACCAGCGTGGTGATTGCGACGGCACCACGCTCGGCCTCATTGCCCATGGTGCCCATCAGACCAGCGTACATAGCGTTGTTGGCGCCGGTGCAAGCGGCCAGCATCACCATGGCAGAGATGCCAAACAGGTTGTCGTTGAATACATAAAGGATGAGCAGCGACACGGCAACGACCACGATCTGCTTGACGGCGATGATGATGGCGCCGCGGGCAGCGGCGGCAGGAGCGCTCTTAAACGAAATCGTCGTACCGACGATGAGCAAAAAAGCGCCAACAAGCGGGCCTGCGCCCTGCTGGGTCATGCCGAGCGTAAAGCTGCCGAGCGTTTTGAACAGGTCGGGGAACAGCGTGTTGAGCAGGCAGCCCAACAAAAGCGGCACCAAAATATTGGCACCCGGGATGGAGGACATCTTAAAGAACGGCTCCTTTGCCGCCGGCGCCTCCACCGCAGTCGATTCACTCATATATATCTCCTTTGGATGCATGCGAATCGTAGCCGCACGCGCCTATGTCAGAAAGAAGGCGACGGTCCCGAGTCGCAGGAACCGTCGCCGAATAATCGTCGTGGGGTATTACCCGTCCAGGACGATGCCGCCGTCGCAGTCGCCGATCTCGCCGTTCACGAAGCTGGCGAGGTCGGAAGCGAAGAACAGCACCATCTGCGCAGGCTCGCTGGCCTGGGCGGCGCGGCCCAGAGGAATACCGTTGATGATGCGCTGAGAGTTCTCGTCAGAGAGAATCGAGGTCATATCGGTAAGGGTGAGCGACGGGCACACGGCGTTGCAGCGGACGCCAAACTTGCCGCCTTCCTTGGCGACTGCCTTGGTTAGACCGTTAACACCGGCCTTGGAGCTCGCGTAAGCCGCGGTGCCGAGCAGGCCGCCACCGATCTTGCCCGCAACGGAACTCACGTTGACGATAGTGCCGGCATGGGCCGCCTTAAAGTGCGGGTACACAGCATTCATCATAGTGAAGGTACCGTTGAGGTTGATGTCGATGGTACGACGCCACTCGGTGTCATCGATCTCGTCGAACTTCTTGGTGCTGATGACGCCAGCACAGTTGATCAGGATGTTGGTTTGCGGCAGGTCCGTAAAAATCTGCTCGACGGTCTCGCGTGCCTTGGGTGCATCGGCGACATCGAGCTGATAGAACTTGTTGCCCTCGCCAAGCTCGACCACAGCGGCCTCGCCCTTGGCAGCGTTCCTTGCGATGAGCGCGACGTGTCCGCCGCCCGCGACGATGCCCTTGGCGATCTCGAGGCCAATGCCCTGAGTGCCGCCGGTAACGATCGCGGTTTTGCCCGTGAAGTCAAATGCCATGACTCCAACCCCCTTGATTCAGGTGTCTCCTTGCGGGAAGTTGGAGCATCGCACGTGGCGATAAATGAGTCCCAGTCGTCATGGTGGTGACAACCCCTCGCCTAACCGCGGGCATAGTAGTTCTTTGAAACGCTTCAGCAATTGATTTTTTTAACTCTTTATGCGCTCTTTATATTGCCCACTGCATGAGGCCCGAATATGCGGGTATCATCTTTCACCGAAAATAGTTTCTAGTGTTAGGGGTTTTCGGTGGAAGATACCGATTTCCATGAGCTTGGACGTCAGCTCTTAACTGAGTTTGGCAGCATGCATCATCGCATTTCACGCTCTGCGGACAAAGCTCTCGGCGGCGAGATGGCTGTCATGCGCGCCCTCATGCTCGCTGGCGGTTCGCTCACGCCGAGCGAACTCGCAAATCGCGCCTGGGTCTCGAGTGCCCGCATCGCCAATATCTTACGCACTCTCGAAGCCAAGGGCTGGGTCGAGCGCGAGCACTCAAAGACCGACCGTCGTCGTGTACACGTCACGATGACCGACAAGGGATTCCAGAATCTCGAAATCAAACGTCGGGAATTCGAGGAGCGCACCGCGGCCTTCCTCGAGCAGCTCGGCGAAACAGATACCCAAGAGATGGTGCGCCTTCTAAGGCGTCTCAACGAAATTATCGACTGCAATCAAGAAAGGAGAAATGCCAAGTGAGGATTCTCAAGCTCTTTAAAAAGCATGTCCCATCACTGTTCGCAGCTATCGTACTTATCGTAATCAGCTGTAACGCCGATCTGGCACTGCCTACCTATATGAGCGACATCGTCGACGTGGGCGTGCAGCAAGGCGGCATCGCCTCGCCCGTGCCCGACACCATTCGTGCCGAATCGCTCGACGACCTCGAACTCTTTATGAGCGCCAAAGACGCCAAGACAGTAGAAGCTGCGTTTGGCAGGGCAGACAAAAACGGCATTCGCACGTACAGGGGAACCGAGGATGAGCGCGCCGACGGCGGCAAGATTGCCGATATCATGAGCCTGCCCGAGACCGTCGTCCTTTCGCTCAACCAAGGCATCGACGCCAGCTCCATGGGCGACATGATGGGCGCGTCCAGCGAGAAAGGCAACAGCGACGCCCAAGCCATGCCCACGCCCGAGCAAATGGCAGCGATGACGCCCGACCAGCTCGCCAAGATGCAGCAAAAGGCCGCAGCGGCGCAGAATATGCAAAAGCAGATTGATGCCGACGGCGGCAAGATCACCATGAAGAGCCTGCGTCTAGGCGTTGAAGGCGGCCTAATCGACCAAGGCAAGCTCGTCGAGGGCGCCAACGGTATGGCGGACAAAATGGGCTCCATGTCGGGCTCCATCGTGACCCAACGCGCCGTGAGCTATGTGCAGGACGAGTACAAGGCACAGGGTATCGACCCCGCCGACGTGCAGAACGCCTACCTGGGCCGCATGGCGACCACGATGTTTGGTCTGTGTCTGGTGTCGCTGGTCGCCACCATCCTGACCGGTGCCGTGGCTTCGCGCACCGCCTGCTCCATCGCCCGCGACCTGCGCCGCGAGACCTTCAACAAGGTTATGCACTTCTCGCCGGCCGAGGTGGGCAAGTTTAGCCAAGCCTCGCTCATCACCCGCTGCACCAACGACATTCAGCAGATTCAGATGGCCGCAACCCTGTTTATCCGCATGTGCCTCATGGCGCCCGTCATGGGCATCGTCGCCGTCATGCGCGTCCTGGCCAACCACACCGGCCTGGAGTGGACCATCGCCGTGGCCATCATCGCGGTCTCGGCCGTCGTCGGCGTGCTTATGGGCCTCACCATGCCCAAGTTCAAAAAGATGCAGAGCTTTGTGGACCGCGTGAACCTTACCGCCCGCGAGCTGCTCGACGGCCTTATGCCCATCCGCTCGTTTAACCGCGAGGAGCATGAGCTCGAGCGCTTTGACCAGGCGTCCCTCGACCTGATGACCACGCAGCTCTACACCAACCGCGCCATGAGCTTTATGATGCCGCTCATGATGCTCGTCATGAACTGCATCACCGTGCTTATCGTCTGGTTTGGTGCGCAGGGCGTGTCCGACGGCGTGATGCAGGTCGGCAACATGATGGCGTTTATCTCCTACACCATGCAGATCGTCATGGCGTTTATGATCCTCACCATGGTTTCGGTCATCCTGCCCCGCGCCGAGGTCGCAGCCGAGCGCGTGGAAGAGGTCATCACCTGTCCCACGAGCATCAACGACCCCGTCTCGCCCAAACTGCCCGCGGCCAACGCGCCGCGCGGTGAGCTCGCCTTCCACGACGTGAGCTTCCAGTATCCCGATGCCCACGCCGATGTCATCAGCGGTGTGAACTTCACCACGCACGCCGGCCAGATGCTCGGCATCATCGGCTCCACGGGTTCGGGCAAGTCCACGCTTGTGCAGCTCATCCCGCGCCTGTACGACGTCACCGGCGGCAGCATTTCGCTCGACGGCATCGACGTGCGCGATATGACCCTTTCCGAGCTTCGCCGCCGCATTGGCTATATCCCGCAGCAGGGGCGTCTGTTCTCGGGCACTGTCGAGAGCAACCTCAAATTTGCCGGCGACATGGTGAGCGATGATGACATGCGCCAGGCGGCACGCATCGCACAGGCCGAGGACTTTATCGCCGAGCGCGAGGGCGGCTACGACTCCCCCATCAGCCAGGGCGGCTCCAATGTCTCGGGCGGTCAGCGCCAGCGCCTGGCCATCGCCCGCGCGTTGGCCAAAAAGCCCGAGGTCGTGGTGTTCGATGACTCGTTTAGCGCCCTCGACTACAAGACCGACGCGCGCCTGCGCGAGGAGCTTGCCAAAAACGTTACCGACGCCGCGCTCGTGGTCGTGGCCCAGCGCATCGCGACCATCATGCACGCCGATCAGATCATCGTGCTCGACGACGGCCACGTAGTGGGCACCGGCACGCACGAGGAACTGCTGCACAACTGCCCGGCATACCTGGAGATCGCACAGTCGCAGCTTTCCGCCGAGGAGTTGGGGCTTACCCAAGAAGAGATTGAAGCCGTCATGGAAGGAGGCGAGCGCTAATGGCAGACGAGACCAAGACTCAGATTCCCAAGCCCACCCGCCGGCGCGGTCCCATGGGCCGCATGGGTGGTATGGGCCGCGGCGAAAAGGCCAAGGACTTTAAGGGCACCATGAGGCAGCTGCTCGGCTATATCGGCCAGCACAAGATTGCCGTGTTTGCCGCCGTCGCCTTTGCCGTATGCTCGGTCATCTTTAACATTGTGGGGCCCAAGGTGCTCGGCCAGGTTACGACCAAGCTGTTCGAGGGCCTGGTTGCCAAGGTCAACGGTGCCGGCGACGTTGACTTTGCCTGGATCGCCAAGACGCTCGGCTTTTTGCTCTGCCTGTATCTGGCAAGCTCTGTCTGCGGCCTCATCCAGGGCTGGCTCATGACCGGCGTCACGCAAAAGATTTGCTACCGCATGCGCAAGGAGATCGCCGCCAAGATCGCTGTCGTGCCGATGAGCTACTTCAACGGCCACAGCAAGGGCGACGTGCTCAGCCGCATCACCAACGATGTCGACACGCTGGGTCAGTCACTCAACCAGAGCGTGACACAACTCATCACATCGGTGACGCAGATTATCGGCGTGCTCGTCATGATGCTGTCGATCAGTCTGCCGCTCACCGGCGTCACCGTGCTCACGCTGCCGGCTGCCGCGATTATCCTGACCGTGATGATTCACTTCTCGCAGCCGTACTTCCGCGAGCAACAGCAAGTCCTGGGCGCCGTCAACGGCATTATCGAGGAGGACTTTGCCGGCCAGAACGTTATTCAGGTGTTCGACCGCGCCGAGGCCTCAATCGAGGAGTTCGACCGTCAAAACGACCGTCTCTTTATTAGTGGCTGGCGCTCGCAGTTCCTATCGGGCCTGATGATGCCGCTTATGAGCTTGGTGGGCAACATGGGCTACGTGGGCGTTGTCGTGGTGGGCGCACAGCTCGCGCTGACCGGCAATGCCACGCCCGGCGACATCCAGAGCTTTATCCAGTACGTGCGCAACTTTACGCAGCCGGTGCAGCAGCTGGGCAACGTGAGCAACACGATGCAGTCGATGGCCGCTGCCACCGAGCGCGTCTTTGAGTTCCTCGCCGCGCCCGAGGAGGAGCAGAAGGCCGACGCCCAGATTCCCGAGAAGCGCCCCGGCCACGTTGAGTTTGACCATGTCAAGTTTGGCTACACGCCCGACAAGACCATCATCCACGACTTTAGCTGCGAGGCGCAGCCCGGTCAGACCATCGCCATCGTCGGCCCCACCGGCGCCGGCAAGACCACGCTCATTAAGCTGCTGCAGCGTTTCTACGACGTGGACGGCGGTTCGCTGCGCGTCGAGGGCGTCGACGTGCGCGACTGGGACCGCGCGGCACTGCGCGGCGAGTTTGCCATGGTGCTGCAGGATACCTGGCTGTTTAACGGCACCATCCGCGAGAACATCCGCTACGGACGTCCCGATGCGACTGACGCCGAGGTCGAGGCCGCCGCGCGCGCCGCACGCTGCGACCACTTTATCCATACGCTCGCCGGCGGTTACGACTTTATGATCAATGAGGAGGGCACCAACCTCTCACAGGGCCAGCGCCAACTCGTGACCATCGCCCGCGCCATTTTGGCCGACCGTCCGGCGCTGATTTTGGACGAGGCGACCTCCAACGTCGATACCCGCACCGAGGAGCTCATCCAGCGCGCCATGGATGCGCTGATGCAGGGCCGCACGAGCTTTGTCATCGCGCACCGCCTGTCCACGATCCGCAACGCCGACGTGATCTTGGTGATTCGCGACGGCGACATCGTCGAGAAGGGCACACACGACGAACTGCTCGCCCAGGGCGGCTTCTACGCCGACCTGTACAACTCGCAGTTCGACGAGGCGGCGTAAAACCGGCGGCAAACAACCGCAATACCCAAAGAATGGGGGCGCAGGACAACCAGCGCCCCCATTTTTCGTTCTGCGGCCCTTGGGCCGCATCCCCTGGAGCCGAATTGACGGTCCTTTCCAGCCCCTGTGGGCAAAAAATGGCAAATATGAGTACTGTTACCTTTTTAGTAACAGCCAAAACAGCCCCATATGCTGCCCGCACGGCTTGCAAGCGCCCCTAAATTACTCAAATAGTTCTATAGCGGGCTTATATGTGTTAAGGTTAATGAACATATTTTCTGTTATGTCTATTATCTTATGCCGGCAATATGACACTACGATAGCAACAGTACTCATATTTGCCATTTTTTGCCCACAGGGCCTGGAAAAGGCCAACAGGGTAGTCATTGGGGACGTTCTTAAACGACCAGTCAAACAAGAACGTCCCCAACGACTACTTAAAAACGGGAGATTATCCACTCTCATTCTGCGAGCACTCATTTAAGTCTGTCCCCAATGAGTGCCCGGCAGCAACGGGACCGCCGATGTCTTGGCAGAGTCAGCGAAAACCCGCGTAACTAAACCCGCTCCGCGATCTCGTGAATGAGGTAGTCGGTCTTTTCCCAGCCCAGGCACGGATCGGTGATCGACTTGCCAAAGACACCGCCGTCGACCGGCTGGTTGCCGTCCTCAAGGTAGGACTCGATCATAAAGCCCTTGACCAGCCTTGAAATGGCTTCGTTGCGGCGGCAGCTGTCGAGCACCTCCTTGCAAATGCGATACTGCTCCAGCGGACGCTTGCCCGAGTTGTCGTGGTTGCAGTCGATGACCGCTGCCGGATTGGCATAGCCGGCGTGCTCGGTGTAGCGCTCGGCCAGACGCTCCAGGTGCTCGTAGTGGTAATTGGGGTAGGTACGACCGTCGAGGCCGATGTAGCCGCGCATGACGGCATGCGCGAGCGGGTTGCCGTCGCACTCGACCTCCCAGTTGCGGAAGATAAAGCTCTGATGCGCCTGGGCGGCGTAGATGGAATTGAGCATGACGGTGGTGGAACCGGCAGTGGGGTTCTTCATACCCACCGGCACCGAAATGCCACTCGACACCAGGCGATGCTCCTGGTTTTCGACCGAGCGCGCACCCACGGCGACGTAGCTCAACAGGTCGACGAGGTACTGGTAGTTGGACGGGTAGAGCATCTCGTCGGCAGTGAAGAAGCCAGTCTCCTCGATGACGCGCAGGTGCATGTGGCGGATGGCCTTAACGCCCTCGAGCAGGTCATCGGGCGCCTCGGGGTCGGGGTTGTGCAGCAGGCCCTTGTAGCCAGTGCCCTTAGTACGCGGCTTGTTGGTGTAGACGCGCGGAATGATGATGAGCTTGTCCTTGACCTCCTCGGCGGTTTTGGCCAGGCGGTTCATGTACTCGAGGACCGAGTCCTCGCGGTCGGCAGAGCACGGTCCGATGATGAGCACCTTGCGCGCGTCCTCGCCGGTAAAGACCTTGGCGACCTCGGCGTCGAATGCCTGCTTCTTAGCGGTAAGCTCGGCGGAAAGCGGCATTTCCTCGCGGATCTCCATGGGGATCGGCAGCCTGCGTTTAAATTCCATGGCCATGCGGGGCCTCCTCAATCAATTGATGGCAACGAGAACATTGTCGAATGCTCGGCATTATCCGCTGTCGCACGCTAAAGTGCAAGCACAACCAGCCAAAAAGGGAATGGATAACGAGCGAGGATTTTCGGGCGCTTCCAACGAGAGTGGATAATCTCCCGTTTTTGACCTATGTTCGCGCTAAAAGCGGGAGATTATCCACTCTCGTCGAGCAAGCGTCCGAAAATCCTCGCTCGTGGCCCCTTTTCCTCCGTCCCCGAGAGATCGAAGCTCGTCTACCGAATGGTTGATGCGGCAGCGGTGCGCCCATGTCACACTCAGAGGTGGCCTGACCCACCTTGGAAGGAGCCTCCATGAGCCTTGACAACGTAACCCTGCGCGCCGCCACGCTCGACGACCTGGCTGGCATCGCCGCCATCTACAACCAGCTGTGGTGCAACACGCTGCGCAACCACGGCGACGTCGAAGCTGCCGATTTCTGCGCGCGCTTCAACATTGCCATGCAGCTGCAGCGCTCCCCCATCGCGCTCGTCGCCGAGGCAGAGGGCCGCATTATCGCCGCCTGCTGCATCGGCATCTTCGAGGACGGCAAGCCGCGCACCAACCCCACGTGGGAGTCCTGCTACAACGAGATGCTCGCCCAGGCAACCGAAATGGCAAAGGCCGCCGACGCCAAGCTCGAGGGCTCGCTCTTCGGCGACAGTCGCGAAAAGGCCACGGCGGATCGCTTTGCCGCCACAGGCAACGAGTATGCCCAGGGCCAGCTCAACCTGATCATCATCGTGCCCGAGTGGCAGGGCAAGGGGCTCGGCCGCGCGCTTATCGACCTTGCGCGCGCCGAGCTCGCCAAGGCAGGCTGCACCAAGTTCTTCCTGATGAGCGACTGCAACTCCGACTGGCAGTTCTACGAGCACCTCAACATGAAGCGCATCCTGGAGGATCACAGTCAAGACACCGGCGACGGTTTTATCGTCTACATGTACGGAGGCGACACGCAGGGCTAACCCGCTAAGCAAGTACCAAAACCACCACAAAAGGCGCCCATCCCCCTTGTGGTGACAGGTTTTATCTGGGCGAACGTTAAGACCGCCGCGGGGGAGCTGCTTTCCCTCGCGGCGGTTTACTAACCGTGAAAACCAAGTGAGTAGGCTTTTGGCGGGATCCCGAGCACACCCCAAAACGCCGCAGCTCTGACCTGCGGTTTTATTTAGCGTTTGTCGCGGTGTGCTCGACAGATCCAAAAAAGCCTACTCACTTGCATCTGAGGCGCACCGGATCGGCAAAAAACCGCCGCGAAAGGGGTCCGATCCTCTTCGCGGCAGTTGTTAATACGCCGAACTTGTTATCGCAAAAGCCAATCACGCGCCGAGACCACGCTACAGTCTTTCGACTCATACGTTGAATCCACGCGGGCCACAACATAGCGCGCATCTTTTGCAATGTCGATCTCATCGCATACAGCCTGTAAATGGCGGGCGTACTTATCGTGATACGTTCTGGATGATTTTATTTCGATAGCCTTGGGCCTCCCTGAGTTTGTGCAGTCGAGCAAATCGATTTCTCGCTTGCCGTCGTCCCTATAGAAATACAACTCGGGATTCTCGCCCACGTTGAGATGGCTCTTCGCCGTTTCGGAAACGATGAGGTTTTCGAAAACTGCCCCCAGATAAGGGCTCTCCAAAAGTTGCTCCAGTGATCCAATTTTGAGCAAGTAGCAGAGCAGCCCCGTGTCGTAAAAATAAAGCTTGGGCGTTTTAGTCAAACGTTTCCTGGCATTTGCATAATAGGGCTGCAGTGAAAACGTCAGGTAGCTCTGCTCCAGGATAGACAACCAGCTTTTAATGGTCGATACGTTCACACCCGTATCTCGAGAAAGCGAAGATATATTAATGAGAGCACCGGCGCTCTGGGCAATTATGGACAGAAACTTATGAAACTCTGCTTTATTGCGCACGTCAAGCAAGCCCACAACATCGCGCTCAACATAGGTATCAATATAGCTGGGGAAATAAACCGAGGACGGCATTCCGGCGGAACGCAGGCGAGGGTATCCCCCTTCGAGCGCAAACAAATCCACTTCCAACTGCCCCTGCTGGCCCCTCTCCGCTTCTCGAAACGAAAATGGCAGCAATTTTAAGATCCCGACTCGCCCGGCAAGAGACTGGCCGATGCTTTTCATCATCAAAAAGTTTTGCGATCCCGTAAGGATGTATTGACCGGCGTCTCCCCGCTCATCCGAAACAACCTGAATCATCGAGAACAAATCCGGGGCGTATTGCGCCTCATCGATGATGAGTCCGCCCTTTCGGTTGCGGATAAAACTCACCGGATCCTCCAAGGCCGCGCGCCTCGTTTGGGGGTCCTCAAGCGTGACATAGGAATAGTCGGGAAAGGCATGCCTAACCAGCGTAGACTTACCGCTCTGCCTAGGCCCCGTCAACGACACAACAGGAAACCAACCCGCCATGCGAATGAGCAACTCATGCAAATCCCTGTTAATGTACTCGGCCATATCAACGCCCCTTATAACGCTGTTACCATAATCGTATAGTATCATTTGCCATAATCTTGCAGTAGCGTTTTCCATAATCTTGTAGTAGTGTTTTCCACAATCTTTTAGTAGCCCAGTTCAAAAACGTTATTTATAGAGCCGAAATCTCAGACCCTAAATAACAATAGCCACCACAATGGGAACTGTCCCCATTGTGGTGGCTTGCAGGCGAGTTGACTTATTCGACTATCGCGGGCCGGCCGTGTCCGAGTCTAGAGCGTGGCAAGTCGCTTGGATTCGCGGACGGCGAGGGCGATGGAGATAAGACCAGTGATGGCGTCAGCCGCCACCAAGGCAAACCAGACACCCTGAACGCCCATCATGTTGCCAAGCAGGTACATAAGCGGCACGGAGCAGATCACGTAGCGGAGCAGACCGGTGAACGTGGCGATACCCACCTTCTCAACCGCCTGGAAGTACATCGACATGGTCATGGCAAGATAGCCCAGGGCCACGGCCAGGATAACGATGCGCGTGGCGTTGGCGGCAACCTCGACGAGCGCCGGATCGCTACCAGCAAAAAAGGCGCAGACCGGCGTTGCGGCCACCCATAGCACAGCAGACACCGCAGCAAGCGTCACGACCTGGTACTTAAGCGTGCAGGAGAGCGTTTCCTTGAGGCGCGCCCACGCCTTGGCGCCGGCGTTGAAGGCGGCAATGGGCTGCAGGCCGTACGAGAAGCACTGGGCGACCATCATGGTAATGTAGAGGATGTAGCCGTTGATCACACCAAAGGCCGCGATGTAGAGCGAACCCATGTCGCCGCCGAGCTGGCCAAGCAACGAGTTGGCAACGGTGTTGAAGATGAACGTGGCAGCTTGCACCAAAAAGAACGGGAAACCAATCTTGATGATCTGGCCGCAGATGGCCATGTCGAGTTTGAGGTCGGCGGCGCTGATCTGGAGCTGCGACTTCTTACCGCCGATGAACCAGAAGATACCGATGGCCCAGATACCGATGGAAAGACCGTAGTACACACCAGCTCCCATAACGCCAAGCTTGAGCACAAACGTGGAAAGCGCAAGCCAGCAGATAGCGACGATGGCAGACACGGTCATGAGGTTGGCCTGGATCTGAACCTTCTCGTCCACACGCATGACGGCGGTGACCATCTGACCAATGACCGTGAGCGGCAGCAGCACGGAGAAGGTGCGCACGCCGGCAACGGTATCGGCCATGATGTCGGGCGTGGCGCCGAAGAATGCGCAGATGGGCTCGGTAAACACAGCCATCACCACAGCAAGCAGCACACTCACAATCGTGGTAAGCCAAAAACCCTGGCTAAACGCCTTGCTGGCGCCCTTAATGTCGCCGGCACCCAAAAGGTTGCCCACCACGGCGGGCACGCCGGTGCCAAACAGGTTGCCAAAGGCCAGGTTAATGTACTCGACCGACATGATGATCGAAACACAGGCCAGGCCGTGTGCACCCAGGCCCCAACCCATCACGAGGCCCTCAAGGACCACCATGATAATCTGGGCGAGCATACCCTGGCCGGTGATGATGGTGTACTTGCGCACCAGGCCGGGAATCGGCTGCGAGGCAAGCTCACGCTCCTCCTCAACAGCGGCGGTCGTTTCTTCTGCCATTGTTCTCCCCTTTCCATGAGAGATTGATGAATGGATGCATGAATGGATGGGCGGCACGCACAGGCTGCGGCACCGCCCAGCGATGCAGCAGCCCCGCTAGGCCTCGTAGACCACCTTGCCGGCAATCATCGTGAGAGACGCCGTGGCCTCGAGGACCTCAGCCGGTTCGCAGTCAAAGAGGTTACGGTCGAGCACACAGATATCAGCCTGTTTGCCGCATGCGAGCGTACCGATGCGATCCTCGGCATGCATGGCGTAGGCGCTGCCGTAGGTGTAGGCGCGCAGGGCCTCGGCCATGGTGATGCGCTCCTGCGGGAACCACCCTTCTGGGTTGGAGCCGTCCTCGAGCATGCGGAAGACCGCGCCGTACACCTCCTCCATGGGCTCCAAGCCCACAACGGGGAAGTCACTGCCCAGGTGCACCACGGCACCGCTGGCAAGCAGGCTATGCAGGGGCCACGAAAGCGCAGCACGCTCGGGGCCCACGGCATCGTCCTTGGCAAGGTCAGCCATATCGAGCAGCATGTGCCACGGCTGCATACCAGGGCATATACCCAGCTCGGCATAGCGCGGCAGATCCTCGGGCTCAACCGTCTCGTTGTGCTCCATGGAGTGGCGGCAACCCCGCTTACCATGCAAGCGCTCGCCCTCCTCAAAGCAATCAAGCACAAAACGCACCGAGCGATCGCCGATCGTATGGACGCGCGTGTCAACGCCCCATTCCTGCGCCCTGACAATGGCGGCACGGATGCGCTCTGGATCCTCCGCGGGCTCACCGCAGGTATCGGGCGCGTTGGAATAGGGTTCAAGCATCCAAGCGGTGTGGTCGGAGCACACGCCATCAAGAAACTGCTTAAAGCCGTGCCACTCGACCTGCGTACCCGAGAAGGCGTATTTCTCCTTGATCTGCTCGAGCGTTAAGGACTCGTTTTCGAACAGATCGGTGTACAGGAACACGCGCAGTGGCAAGTCGCCCTTGGCATTAAGACCTGCCAACACCGCATACGGGTTTTCCATGCTCACAAACGTAGGATTGACCATGCCGACCGTAGTGATTCCCAGGGCATTGGCGCGCCGGGCGGTTTTTGCAAACGACGCGTCAACAACCTCGGGCGCTGGGTCGTAGACCTCGTCCATAAAGAAGACGCCGGCGTTGTTGGAAAACACGCCCGTCAGATTGCCCTCGGCATCCTTAAGGATCTTGCCGCCTGCGGGATCGGGCGTCTGCGAAGTTACTCCCACCTTGTTGATGGCGCAGGTATTGGCACTAAAGGTATGCAGGTCAACCTGCTGCAGAAAGACCGGGCGGTCCGAGATGTACTCATCGATCATCGCGGCTGTGGGCATCTCGGGGACATCCCACTGGAACTGGATAATCTGGCAGCCCAGGATCCACTCGTTATCGGGATGGTCGGCCGCAAACGCCACGACACGTTCCATCGCCATCTCAAAACTGGTGCAGTCGATGAGGTTGACGGCAAAATCGGGGTCGGTCATGAACGCGCCCTGGGCAAAATGCGTGTGCGAGTCAATCAGGCCGGGCATGACGAGCTGGTCGCCAAAGTCGCGCACCTCGGTATCGGGACCGATAAACGGTGCCAGGTGGGCATCGTCACCGCAGGCAACGATTTTATCGCCCCGCACGGCAACGCCGCCCTTAAACGGCTCGAGCCCATCGCCGGTAAAAACGGCGTTGCTCTTGATAACTACATCAGCCTTGTCCATGTGAGCCTCCTCAGGCATCTTTGGTTGCAACGCGGACGCACCGCCCGCGTGGGCACTCGGTTGGGAGCGTAGCGCTCCCGCATCGGCGCGTGCCTACAAGCCGTGCTCGGACGTCTGTCCCACGTCCGCGGCTTCGCGCTACACCCATTGATACACAGGGGCAAATCCATGCCAAGGCCAGGGACCGCAAACGGTCAGTTTAAGCAGGTTTACACGCTTTACCTGCAGGTTTATTGTCTGAGATTATTACCGCGTCATTACGCCCAACGGCGTGCCCGCCCACACGGCAAGACCCGCATGCAAGGAAGAATAGGGCTAGGAACGCCAAAAGGTATCTATGAGGTCATCTCGGTTGGAGACACCGCTTTTAACGTAGATGCGATGCAAGTGTGCCTTGACCGTGCCAGGGCTGATGACCAACTCGCTGGCGATGTTTTGGGCGTCGTTGCCCTTCAGCACCAGTGTGAGCACTTCCTGCTCGCGCCGTGACAGCTTATGGGCGTCGGCATAAATCACCACACGCGATGCGAGGTCGTCCTCAGAGCTTGCGCTCTCGGCCGCCACGTCCTCATCGGCACGCGGATGACGGGCATACACACGCAGGATATGGCTAAACTGGCAAAAAAGCTGAGCCGCGCATACCACGAGCAGCACGTTTTCGGAGATATTGCGCTCGGACAGATACCACAAAAAGAGGCTGATGACGGGGTTTTGAAAGTCGGGGTGGCAGAACAAGATCATGTAGGTGTCCTCGGCGATTACGCAAAACGCAAGAACGAGTGCCACCTTCCAAAAGAGCTTTGAGCGGTCGAGGTCCAGCTTCTCAACACGAGTGGCTCTGCACCGGTAATGCCAGGCGGCATAGGCAAGACATCCTACATTGCCCAGGTCACGCGTGAGCCAAAAGAGATACTGCTGCATCTCTCCGGCAGCGCCGCTGCGAGGCACCAGCAGCAATTGCAAGATTGAAAACGGCACGATAGCGAGCCCGAGCATGCGCGACGTCGGCCTTTTGCGCAAGCGTGCAAACATCCACAGCACAATGCAAGCATAGATGGCAATACCGAGCACGCAGCGCAGCAAGGGGTGCTGCAGCGGCTCGCTAAAGGTAACGGCGTAGTCATATTTGAGCCGAGTGTACTCGTCAAAAAAGATGACCGACATATCGAGCATGTAGAGAAAAAAGCCCGCCGCGGCCACTAGGCTGTCGCGACGGTGCGTCATGAGCCAAACCACCAATGCCACGGCACTGGTCACCAGAGCCACACCCATGATAATCGTGGTGTAGATATAGAACGCGAAACTCATGCCCGCCTCCCCTGTCTAGATGCCGTGAGGATGTTGACAGATTCTTTGCCGCAAGATTAGACTCACCGATTAAACGTACTGTATCGTTTAGATAAACAAGCTGTGTCTCACCGATGAAAGGAGATGCCATGGCGCCTATCGCACCGCTCAAAATACTCGTTGCCCCTGCCGCCAAGGCCATCGTCCACCTGTGCGACTCACTTACCTACAATGACGTCCCCTGTGTCGTCGAAGAGCGTTCGGACAGCTGCCCCTATCTGGGCCACGTCCCCTACTTTGCGCCTAAGCTCGTTTCCGATCCCGAGCACCGCGAACAGTAATCCAAGATGCACCAAGCGCTGCGTAACTCGCGGCGCTTACTGTTTTGGTGCAAAGTAACCTGACCCCCGTGCACCAACGCCGGGATTGTCGACGCTTCGGCCGCGGCGCGATATGAGGCGCGAAACCTCGCCCAATAACAGGCCAATCACTACGCCCGCGAGAATCGGCAACTTTGCCATCTCGGCAGGTGAGCTGTTGAGCGGCACAATCGTAGCAACAATCGAAAGCACGAGCTCCACCACGGGAATCGCAAGCGCCACCGCGAGCACCTTGCCCTCGAAAGGCGCACGGAACACACGCGAGCGATTATCGTGCTTGCGCAGACGCCAAAACGCTGGGAACATGGGAATATAGCTCATGAGCAGAAAGACGACGTTCATCGAGAAGAAGACCCAAAAGACGTCGGAACCCTCACCCAGCGGAATCTGGAGCAGCAGCACCAGACTGGCAAAACAGCCGTTAATGAGCGCCGAGCCGTTGGGCATGCCGGTCTTTTTGGACACCAGCGCAAAGGGGCGCGGCATGTTGCCGTGACGTGCGGCACAGCTCGCTACGTTGTTGACGCCAAAGCTCCAGCAGATCATATTGGCGAACAGCGTCACCAAAAAGGCCACGCCCACGACCATCGTCAGCGGGTGGGTGCGCCCCACCATAGCGGCGACTGCGTCCACAATGCCCGAATCGAGTGAAAGCTGCTCGGTGGGAACCGCGGCTCCAATGCCAATGCCACAGATGATGTAGATCGCCGCAATGGCCACGCCACCGGCAATAACCGCCTTGGGGATATCACGCGACGGGTTCTTCATCGTGCTGGCAAAGGTCGCGACCACTTCGAAGCCCATAAAGTTGAACAGGATAATCGATAGGTACGTCAACGAATTGGTGTCGCCCAGATCTGGAATGAAGGTCTTAAACGACATGTCGTTGGCAAAGCCGTTATTGCAGGCAAACCAAATGCCGACGATTCCCACCGCAGCGGTAATGAGCACCTTGATGACGGCGCCGCCGTCCATAACCCAATCGGCCTCCGCCACCGGCTGCATTGCCATGACCGTGACGCCCCACACAAAGGCAATCTCGATGGCAATTCGGATCCCGAGTGAAAACTCGATACCCCACACCGCATTAATGACACTGGGGAACATGCAGGCGATACTTGCCACCCACAGCGGAAAGTTAACCCAGTAGCACCAAGAGCAACGGGCGCCCCAACGGTCGCCCAGGCCCAAGCGAACCCAATCGTACAGGCCGCCCTCGGAATCAAACGCCGTACCCAGCTCGGCCACCACCAGACCATAGGGAAGCAAAAACGTAATGATAAGGAAAATCCACCAGAAGAACTGTACGTTACCCATGGCAGATGCCGGAGCCGCCGCCTCGATGGTAAACACGACGCAGATAACCGAAAGGATGACCTCGATCAGGGAGAACTTTTTACCTGCCATGGCGCGCGCCCCCTACAGCAAAAAGGATGGCATCTGTACCGAAGGCGCAGCCCAAGGTAGGGTTGCAGGCCGCGTCACCGGTGCAGGTGCCATCCCAGAGAGAGGAGAGGATGCATTTGTTGGACCAACGCTCGCGGAACAGGCGCGTGTAGATAACGATACGCTGGTACATAGATACTCCGATCAAAACGGCCGCGTTCACGACCGATAACTTTCGGCAATTGAAAACGCGTCTGACCTGGGAAATTCAAGCGAACAATTGGCCTAACCCGCAAAAAATCCCAGGCCAGACGCGTACTCAATCAAAGAAAAGGGCACTCCGAAGTGGAGGCAACGGAGTGCCCAAAGAAAACCCAACCGACCAAGACATCGGGCAAGCCGACCATCAATGCCCCAAGATGGTTCGATTCGCCGATTGTCCGATTGATCGGCTGGGTTCCCGAAGCATCACGGCTCGGAAAGTCAGACGTTTACTCGGCGTGCTCAGGTGCGCCAGATTGGCGCGAACGAGGAGCGTAGCGTACTGACGCTACGTAAGCGACGAGTGAACGCCAAGGTGGCGTGCCTGAGTTACGCCGAGGGCTCCTGCTGGGTAATGCAGTGGATGTTGCCGCCGCCGAAGACGACCTGCTCGGACTGAACGCCGACGCACTTGTAGACGCCCTCGCCCCAGACCTCGTCATAGATCTTCTGGAGCGTGTCAACGGCCAGCTGGTCGTTCTCGTCGCCGTACTGCGGGACGATAACGCCGTGGTTGGTGACCAGGTAGTTCATGTAGGAGGCGATCAGCGGCTCGTCGGGAACGCGCGGCTCGGCGTTCTCGTCGGCGTCGATGGTGTCGCAGGAAGCCTGGTCCATGAACAGCGGGTTCACGGGCATGCAGAGCTTGTAGACCTTCATCTTGCGGCCCTTGGCGTCAACGGCGTTGGAGAGGGTCTCGTAGGCAGCGTGGCACTGCTCGTAGAACGGATACTCGGGATCGTCGGTCCAGATGCAGGCCATGACGCCCGGAGCGATGAACGTGGCGACGTCATCGATGTGGCCGTTGGTCTCCTCGGGGTCGATGCCCTCCTTGACCCAGATGACCTTCTCGACACCCAGGTAATCCTTGAGGTGCTCGTCCATATAGGCGCGAAGCTCCTCGCTCCAGGGCTCAAACTTCTTGTGGAACTTGGGCCAGATGGACTCGGGATCCTCTTCCTCCTCCAGAACCGCAGAGCAGGTGCGGCCCGGGGAAAGCAGGCACTGGTCGGTCACGACAAGGGTGCCCTCGCCGTCGACGGTGATGGAGCCGCCCTCGAGGATCATGTCATCGGGACGATAGCGACGGCAGCCGGAGAGCTCAGCCATCTTAAGGGCGATCTGCTCGTCCTTGTCCCACGGGAAATAGAGGCCATCCACAAGGCCACCGTAAGCGTTGAAGTGCCAGTGGTTGGCGCGCTTCTCGCCCTTGCCGTTGATGACGTAGGTGGCGGCGGTGTCGCGGAACCAGGCGTCGTCGGTGGTCATCTCGATGACGGTGACGTTCTCGTCCTCCTCGAAGACGGCCTTGCAGTTGGCATAGTCGACCTGGTTGGCGCACATGGTAACCGGGGTGAACTCGGCGATGGCGCGGGCGATGGCGGCATACTGCTTCTGAGCCGGCTTGGCGCCGTGGGCCCAGGTGTCGGTGCGGTGGGGCCAACCCATCCACACGCGATCCTGCGGGGCGAACTCAGCGGGCATAAAGAAGCCGTCGGCCTTGGGGGTGGACTCGGACTCGGTGATCGTACGCATAAGATTTCCTCCAAATCGAACGATCGCTTGCTGCGGGCGGGTTACCCGCAGCCTAAAACCAAGAGATGGTAGGCGCCCGTTCCCCGGCAAAGGTCGGGGCGCCCGGCGCCGGTTTTCACGGAGTCGCACCGGCAAGCGACGACGTAACCAAGTGCGCGGAGACAAAACGCACGAAGGATACGGAAGAGAGATTGGGGTGGGCGGTGGTTACCGGAGCTATCGCTCACACCCACCCCGGGGAATGGTTAGCAAACCTGTCGCTTGGGCACGTCTCCGAAGAAGCTAGAGTGCCCGGAGTCGGGAGCGACAAGCCCGACGAAGCGCACGTTGGTACGCGAGGAGGGTTGGAGCCCCAGAACCGGGTGCCCTAGTTCTCCTCGGCCTCGGCGGCCTCCTCAGCGAGACGCTGAGCTGCCAGCTCGGGAGTGAGGCCCTTGTACTCGGTCTCGCGGCCCTTGGCGCTGACGACGCGGACAACCTCGCCGATGAGCAGAAGCACGATGAAGATAACGATCATCGGGAGCTTGTCGCCAATTTCAGCGGCAGAGAGCGGCACCAGCGTTGCAACGATGGCCAGGATCAGCTCGATGCAAGGGATGGCCAGCATGACCTTCATCATGGCACCCTTAAACGGGAACGTGAAGATGCGCTCGCGGTTGGGGTCGTTCTTGCGAAGGTTGAGGAACGCCGGGAACATCGGGATGTAGGTCAGCAGCAGGAAGACGACGGAGGTGCCGAAGAGCATCCAGAAGACACCGTTGGAGATGGCGTCGATGGGCACGAGCTGCAGGCACAGCACCAGGGAGGCAACGATGGCGTTGACCAGGTTGGCGCCGTTGGGCATGTCGTCATCCGAAATCATCGAGGCGAAGACCTTGGGCATGTTGCCGTGCTCGGCAGCGTAGCGAGCAACGGAGTTGACGCCGAAGGACCAAGCGGCCATGTTGGCGAACAGGGTGATCAGGAAGGCGATGCAGATGACCTTAAAGATCATGGAGTCGCCCACCATGGTCTGGACTGCGACGATCATGCCGTAGTCGGGATCGATGGAATCGGCCGGCACGGCGGCGCCGATGCCGAAGCCGGCGAACAGGTAGATGACGGCAATGGACAGGCCACCGACGATGATGGCCTTGGGGATATCGCGAGCGGGATCGGCCATATCGTCGGTCATGGTGCAGATGACCTCGAAGCCCATGAAGTTAAAGATGATGATCGACAGGTAGCCGAGAGCGTTGGTGTTGGTGAGCTCGGGCAGGAAGGTGGCAGCGGACATGTCGTTCGCAAAACCGTTCTCCATGGCATACCAAATGCCCAAAGCGCCGACGATAACGGCGACGGCGACCTTGATGATGGCGCCACCGTTAAGGACCCACTCGGAGTCGGCCGCCTTGGAGCGACCCATAAGGTAGACAATCCACACAAAGGCAAGATCGATACCCATCTTGGCGATCAAGTTGAACTCGACGCCAAAGACCATGCCCAAAATGTCGGGGAACATGGTAGCCAGCGAGGCGATCCACAGCGGGTAGTTGACCCAGTAGTAGTACGAGATGCGGGCGCCCCATTTGTCGCCCAGGCCATCGCGTACCCAGTCGTAAATGCCGCCCTCGCCGTCATAGGTGGTACCGAGCTCGGCGACAACCATGCCGTAGGGAAGCAGGAAGGTCAGGATCAGGAAGATCCACCAGAAGAACTGCTGGTTGCCAATGGCAGCAGCAGGAGCGGCGGCCTCGCAAACGAAGACGACGCAGATGATGGTCGAAATGACCGTCAAGAAGGATAGCTTTTTCTTTCCGTCGCTCATGATGAGCTCCTTCGCTCAGTCTTGGACAGATCCGAGGCCCTAAGGTATTAAGGCAATTGCTTGGGCCTCGGTGAGCGGGCGACAGGAGACGAGCATCCGCCGCCCGCAAACGTGCTTTTAGAAGCCTTGAGGCTTAGAGCTGCTCGAGAGCCTCGAGAGCGGCGTGGAGCTCAGCCTTGGCGGAGTACTCGACACCCTCGTCGTTGAGCGGGGTGCGCTTGCCCAGGGCGGCAAGGAGAGCACGGATGGAGTGCTTGCGGTTCTCGGCCTCGACCCAGCACAGGGAGCGCTCGGGATCGTCCATGACCTCGTCGACGACCTCCTCGTTGCGGGTGGCCGGCAGGCAGTGCATGAACTTGGAGCCTGCGCCGGCGAAGTTCATCATGTCCATGGTGACCTGATACTTGGGATAGAACACGTCCATGTAGTTCTCGCCCGAGACCTCCTCGTCGTACAGGCCATACCACACGTCGGTGTAGATGAAGTCGGCGCCCTTGATGCACTCGATGTCGTCGGAGATGACGACCGAGCCGCCGGAGACCTTGCAGTTCTCCTCGGCGATGGCCATCATCTGCTTGCCGAACTCGGCGCGCTCCTCGACGGTGCCAACGTGCAGGCCGCCGTCGGGGATCTGGTGGCCCTTAGGTCCAAACTGGACAAACTTCATGCCGACCTTGGAAGCGATGAACATGAGGGAGACGCAGACCTGGGTGGCGTCGCCGATGAAGGCCAGGGTGCAGTCCTCGATCTTCTTGCCCTCGGGGAGGTTCTCGAGCATGGTCATGAGGTCGCCCATCTCCTGCGTGGGATGGTTGAACTCGGACATGCCGTTGATGACGGGCACAGCGGAGCCCTCGGCGAGGCCGACGACGTCCTTGTGACGGTCAACGCGAGCCATCATGATGTCGAGCAGCGAGCCCATAACGCGAGCGGTGTCGCCCAGGGACTCGTGACCGCCGAGCTGGATGGTGCCAGGGCCATAGAACTGAGCATGGCCGCCGAGGTCGGTCATAGCGGTCTCGAAGGAAAGACGGGTGCGGGTGGAAACCTGCTGGAAGATCATGCCAAGGCTCTTGTTGCGGAGCAGGTGCGGATAATAACCGTCAACCTTGATGGCCTTCTTCATTGCCAGGCCAAGATCCTCGATAGCCAGGATCTGCTCTTTGGTGAAGTCGTTGGTGTCGATGAAATCCTTAGGCAGTGCCATGTCGATTTCCTTTCCGCCGGTCTTGCCGACTATTACTATGAGGCGCTCGAACATCACGCCTCGTGTTGACAAGACCATCATTCACCCGTATGCAATTTTTACCTAGTTTATTCGGGATTAAAGACCGTTCACGGAGTTACATCCCCTCTAAACCAATATAAACCCGCAGGTCAAGAGTTTACAGGGGGTTTACCATCTAGAACCGCGAACGGTATACGGCTATGCTGTATCTCGGCGCCTAATCCGCAATGAAACGAAGGGTTGAGACGTCTATATCCCACAAGGTATACAGAGCTCGGCCATAGATTAAATGAGATGGGACGGTGACAGATGAACACTCTGATGTTCTTCTATACCCTAGCAATACTCGTGATCTGTATTGTGACGGCAGTGCTTTCGCTTGCCGCCTATGCCTCATCTCGTCGACGCTTCTTTGTCTATGGCAGCGGCGTATTTATCTGCTATGCCATCGAGATGACCGAGATTTTCTTTTTTGAATACACGCTGCAAAACCAGAGTTTTCCGGCCAACGACTATTACTCCATTACCATGCCTGTGTTGCGGACCCTTGTGGCGACCGCTTCGCAGGCTTTTATTTGGCTGATTGCCATGGACTTGCTCGACAAACATTCTAAAAAGCAGTTCGCTATCCCCGTCTTAACGTTTTTGCTGTGCGAGTCGCTGATTATCGTCGCTGTCCCCTACGGCCCCATTCATCAATGGCTCTACTACACGATGCGTCAGGTATTCCTTGTTTTCGTGGGGCTATATATCTTTTGGACGGCACGCAAGAGCACACAAGTCGAGCTGAAGGCACGTGTCAACAACCAACAAAAGCACCTGATTATCGGCGCTATTCTGGTCGGTTGCATCGTTGCCGAGGATTTCTACAACATTCTGATTGTCCCCATGAGTCTGGCGCCCTCTTGGCTGCAACTATATCTGTCCGAGCGCAACTTTAGCGAAAACGTCTTTGCCTGCTACTTTGCGATTCTGCTGATCATCTACTCCTACCACGTGCTTTCAATCCGCATGCAGGAGGCACCCGAGGAAAAGAACGTCAGCGATCTTGATCGACACATCGAAGAGCAGATGCCCTTCTATCGCAACGCCTACAAGCTCTCCAACCGTGAGACCGAAGTTATGCGTCTGGTTGTGCTGGGCAAATCGAACCAAGAGATCGCTGACGAGCTATTCCTTGCCGTGGGCACCGTCAAGACCCACATCCACAACATCCTGGTCAAAACCGAGCAGCAAAACCGCACGACGTTGATCCTCCACTTTTGGAAGCGCTGAGGTTACGCGGTTTTGCCAAACCGCGTAACGGCTCGACGCTGCAAGCGCCCCTAGGCGGCAATCTGACGTTCAATCGTCGGTCGCGTACCGAAGTACGCTTCCCTCCTCTTTCACGTCACCTTGCTCGCCTAGGGATGCTTTCGCTGACTTATGCTCAACCTGTGATGATTTTACTTTTCGCTAGGCAGGTTACTCGCTGTAGCGGGTGGCGATGGCAGCTTGTACCATGCCGGCGCTCATGAGGTACGTCACCAAGAAGTAGCCGCCGTAGGCTGCCAGGAAGATTGCACAGGTGAGGCCCACGGTGCCGCCGATGCTCATATTTCCGAATATGCTCACCAGCTCGATGATCACCTTAAGTGCCACAAAGGAGTGCGCCAGGCCCACTGCCAGCGGGAACAGGAAGAATACCGCTTGCTGCGCCATCACCGAATGGCGAATCTGGCGGTCGTCACAGCCGATCTGTGCCAGCACACGATAGCTGCGGCTGCCGTCGGCCACATTGGAGAGCTGCTGGATCGATAGGATTGCCGCGCACGCAACGACCAGTACAAAGCCAATGTAGATGGCCAGATAGCTAATCATGCCGTTCATCTGCGCTGTTTGCGTGTACATCTCGGAACGCGTGATGAAGACTCCCCACGACCCCGGCTCCTTGCCGTCAACGAGCAGATTGTCGAGCAAGGTGTATTTAATGCTCTCGTCTGCCTCGGTCGTATCCATCCCCTGTTTGTAGTTAACGAGCAGATTACTGGAATACGGCTGCAGGTTAAGCTGGGACAGCAGTTCATCGGCTACGACCACGGTACCGGGATTGCTGCCCATCGCCGAGTTGGCGATGGCCGCCGTGTCCTCGTCCGACTTATCGGTTGCGGGCTTGAGCTCATGCCCGCCCAAGGTGAGGGCATGGCCGCCGGCCATGTATTTGGTGTACAGGTCGCCCAGCTCACCGCCCATATCACACGTAAGCAAGTACTGGTCCCGGCCAATGCTCACCGGCTCCTCGCCCATCATCTGGCGCAATTTGTTGTACTGGCTCGCCGGCGTCACAAACAGACCCATCGCATCGGCGTTGCTTCCCTCAAGCGCCTTGGGAAGCTTTTCGCCCATGGCCTTGCACATCTCACCCGCCACCACCGAGGGGCCCGAGCCGCCAAGCGGGTAACTCAGATACGAATCGATCTGCACATGTTCACCGGCAACATCGGCGATATTGACCTTCTTGCCGGTCTCGTCGTTGTTGTCCGCCGACTTGCCCTTAATACCGTCTGCAACGTTATCGGGATCTTTACGATCGCCATGCCATGCAGCGTACAAATCGACCGTTGCATCGGCCAGCACCATGCGATCGGCCTCAGACGGATTGACATACTCCTTGTAGTAGTCGAGCGTTTCGGGCGTGTAATAGACATATGTCTGAGACACGTCAACAGGGTTATAGCGCTCCAGATTCTCGTTCATCACGTTGGCAATCGACATACCGCAGGTCACCGAGGTGATGGCGAGGAACAGAATCATCGCGATGACGCCCATCGAAAAGCACACCGTATTGACCTTGGCCGAAAGCTGACGCACGGTAAACATGTTGAGGCCGCGCCAGTACACGCTGCGCAGGCTCTGCAGCAGCTTGATAAGCATGCCCGAGAGTCCCCAGAACAGGGCAAAGGTGCCCACTGTAACCATAGCGGTCGTAATGCCAAACTGGCTCATGGCCTCTTGCAGCTTGCTGTCCGTCGCGGTTAGCGGGAACTCATCACGTAGCAGACGGTAATAGGCCACGCCCACAAGCACCACGCCCACGGCAAAGATGGCAATCGCGATCCAGGGGCTGCGTGTCTTGATGCTCTCGTTGCGACGCTCGGCACCCATAAGCTCGATGAGTTTGGTACGACGCACGGCGCGAAGGTTCAGCAGCAGCGTGAGCACAAACATTACGAGCATGCAGGCAAGGGTCAGGTTGAACGCATGCACCGAGAAAAAGAAGTGAAAATTGGCGATCCGTGTCTTAAAGAGCGAAGCCGTAAAGAACGTCATGAGCTGGGAGAGCCCCACGCCCAGCACAATACCGGCGACAAAGGCGCCGACCGAAACGATCACCGTCTCGAGCGCCATGATCGTGGCAACGCGACCGCGCCCCATGCCGAGCACCTGGTACAGGCCAAACTCCTTCTTGCGGCGTTTCATGATGAAGTAATTGGCATACACCATCAAAAAGGCCATGACGCCGGCCAAAAAGTACGTGAGATAGCCGAGCATGGTCCCCATGAGCTCGGATAGGCCCTCCTCCTCAATGCCGGCAATATCGACCTGCATCGAGACGGTGTTAAAGGCATAGAAAACGGTGACGCCCAAGGTGAGCGTCAAAAGGTAGACGAGGTAATCGCGGCCGGCGCGGCGAACGTTACCCCAAGCGAGTTTACAGAGCATCGGAGCCCTCACCGCCCATCATGGCAACGACCTCCATAATGCGGTCGAAGAACTCTCGGCGGTCGGTGTCGCCGCGGCGCAGCTCGGTGAAGATCTTGCCGTCGCGAATAAACAGCACACGGCTCGTGTAGCTGGCGGCAAAGCTGTCGTGCGTGACCATGAGCACGGTGGCGCGCAGGCGGCGGTTAAGGGCCTCCAGGCTCTCGAGCAGCAGGCGAGCGCTCTTGGAATCGAGGGCGCCGGTGGGCTCGTCGGCCATGATCATGGTGGGGTCGGTGACGAGCGCGCGAGCCGCGGCAACGCGCTGCTGCTGACCGCCGGACATCTGGTAGGGATACTTGTCGAGCACCTGACTGATGGACAGGCGCGCTGCCACATCCTGCACGCGGGTCGAGATCTCTGCCGAGTTTGTGCGGGCGATGGTGAGCGGCAGGGCGATGTTCTCGCGCGCCGTGAGCGTATCGAGCAAGTTGGAGTCCTGGAAGATAAAGCCCAGCTCCTCGCGGCGGAACTGCGAAAGCTTGGCCTGCTTCATGCGCGTCACGTCCTGGCCGTTGATACGGATGGTGCCACTCGTGGCGCTATCGATGGTCGACACGCAGTTGAGCAGCGTCGACTTGCCCGAGCCCGAGGCGCCCATGATGCCAACGAACTCACCGCGGTTGACGGTAAAGCTGACGTCGTTGAGCGCGCGGGTCACGTTGCCCAGCGCTCCATATACCTTTTCGAGATGCGCGACCTCCAGTACCGGGGTCGCCATTTGGGTGGTTTGCATACCGAGTCCTTTCTTGCGATTAGTCTACGGCATCTATAGTCGCAAGGAGCCGAGTCGGCTACCATCGATATGGCTTACGCTTGCCTTACCGTTGTGTAAGGTAAGGGTAGCCTGCCATGTGTTGATGTGGAGAGAGGACTCCTGTTGAAGACTGTTCATGTTGCCGCTGGGATCATTCGCAAGGATGGATCTGACGAGCTGCTTGCCGTGCAGCGCGGCTACGGCGACATGCAGGGACTGTGGGAGTTCCCAGGTGGCAAGCTCATGCGCGGCGAAACACCCGAAGACGCTGTGCGCCGCGAGCTTATGGAAGAGCTACAGGTAAAGGTCACCAACCTACGTGATTTCTACACCGTTGAGTATGACTACCCCGATTTTCATCTCTCAATGGAGTGTTACTACTGCTCGCTGGCTGATGAATCCGATGAGCCCCAGAAGCACGACCGCCAGCTCGATATCCGCTGGATTCCGCGCACCTCGCTTGCCACGGTGGAATGGATGCCCGCCGACAAGGGGCTCATTGATGCGCTGATTGAGCTGAAGGAAGACCGGCTTGAGGCTAATGGCGCTGCCAACGATACCGAGACCACGGCCGACGAGCCCGCTACCAAACCCAAGCGCAAGCCTAAGCGCCACAGCAAAAAGCGCCCCAAGCCCGGCCTGCTGGACGGCATCGATACCTCGGACCTCTCCGCTGACGAGCGCGAACTGGTCCGCCGTCGAGCCGCCATCAAAAAGTCCATGAAGGGCAACAAACGCGCCAACACCAAGCCCGAGCTGCTCGTTCGCCAGCGCCTACGGGCCGCCGGCCTCACGGGCTATCGTTTGGAATGGAAGGTGCCCGGCAAGCCCGACATCGCCTTTCCCGGGCGCAAGATCGCCATCTTCGTCAACGGCTGCTTTTGGCACCGCTGCCCCAAGTGCAACCCGAGCCAGCCCAAGCGCAATGTTGATTTTTGGGAGGCAAAGTTCCGTCGCAACGTCGAGCGCGACCGCGCTGCCGTGGCGGCACTCACTCAAATGGGCTGGACACCCATAACCATCTGGGAATGCGAGCTCAAAAAAGACCGCATCGACGCCACGATGGAAAAGGTCATCGAGCAGGTACGGGCTGCAGAGCCGCAGCGCTAACAGCGAGCATTCACACGCCCCACACAGGCGAGCCACATCCACGTCACAAACCTTAGAAAGCCCTTAAGCCCAAAACCTTTCAAGAGTGTTACTCAATAGCCTTGACCTGCGGTTTCATCGTAACACCAAACCAGGTTAAGCCTTTCTTTAGCGCTTCTTTGAACGGTCCGCTGCATAATACTGCCAACGCACGGGACCTAGCAGCACACCCTGTGCGCAACCTTTTGGTGGACATCGAGGAGGCCGCATAAGCATGCATTCTTCCAATGACGCAGCACAGCAGCCATCCCTAAAACATGCAAACCTTTTCTCCTTCCCCCCCGACACAGAGAAACGGTCTCCTCGACTCCCCCACCACAAAAGCCAAGCGCTCAGCCGATCAGAGCCTCAACTTACGAGCATCCTTCGAAAAGCTCCAAGCATCCCTAGACAAGGCGTTCCCCGAACAGGCAAGAGCAATCTAAGCCCATCGCGCTTTATACTGATGCCATGCGAAACATGGATCACATAGAATTGCACCGCGGAGGACGCGAGGAAGCGTTTCCCGAGACCGCCGAAGACTGGCCCTATATTGCCGAACGCGCAGAATTCGCTCGCTATCCGGGCAATTCCGTCCCCTGGCACTGGCATTCCGAAGTTGAGCTTTTCTATATGGAGCAGGGAGCGATTGACTATCGAACGCACGCGGCTCATGAGCACGTACGCTTTGAGGAAGGGTCCGCCGGCTTTATCAACGGCGGCGTTTTGCACAGCACGCTGCAATCACCCAATTCGGCGCCAGCCATTCAAATGCTGCATATCTTTCAGCCGTCGATGCTCGGCGATCCCGCGGGACGTCTCCAAAAGCGCTACATCAACCCATTGCTTCAATGTCGAGGCGTCGATGTGCTCAAATGGTCGCCCACCAATCCCGACGATATGCCCTTTATCGATTTGCTGAAGAGCTCCTTTAGCCACGACCTTCAACGGCCGCAGAACGAGATGGCGCTTCGAAATAGTTTGTCAGAGCTCTGGATTCAGATTAACGCCAAGGCCGAACCGCTCTTTTCTTCCGACGGCGCCTCTTGGATGACCAGCCGCGACGTACAGTTCAAGGCAATCCTGGACTTTATCCGCGCAAACTATGCAGCCGCTATAGATGTGCCCCAGATGGCATCTGCAGCCGGCGTAAGCGAAAGAGAGTGTTACCGCATTATCGAAGCTTGTGCAGGAACGACCCCGGCGGCATATCTACGCGCATACCGCATAAACCGTGCTTGCGAACTTTTGGCACACACCACGCGAACGGTACAGACAGTCGCGCGCCAATGCGGATTTATAACAGCAAGCCATCTTGGCCAGGTATTTAAAGAACAAATGGGGTGCACTCCTTCGAGCTATCGAGCAGCGAGGCAGAATCTCGATAGCACCAGGCAGAAATCCCGCTAACCCTTCTTCTGTCACTGCATCAAACTTGCAGGCAAACAACAGAGAGGAGCAATCATATGAAGCACTTTGACCATATCGTATTTGACGTTGATGGGACATTGGCAGATACAGAAGAAAGCGTTCTGTCATCGCTTGTCCAGATTGTCCAAGAAGAGACCAGCAAAACGCTTCCCCGACACGAGCTTGACTTTGCCCTCGGCATACCCGGCAAGGATGCCCTTGAGAAACTTGGGATCTACTCGCAGGCAACGTTGGATCGCTGGTGCCAAGTTGCCGCCAGCTTTAAAAGCACCATCAGCGTGTTTCCAGGTTTGCTTGAAGTCATCGCAACACTCGCCGATAGCGGCTGCAAACTTGGCATCGTCTCCTCACGTGCGCGCGACGAATACGCAAAAGAAATTGCACCCCTTGGTTTCGATAAGTATTTTGAGCACATCATCCTTGTCGAAGACACAACCGAACATAAACCCGCACCCGCGCCCATGCTCGAATATCTCCGACGTGCGGGCGCGAATCCTGGCAACGTCGTCTACGTTGGCGACACCGTCTACGACGAACAGTGCGCAACTTCAGCAGGGGTCAGTTTTGCCCGAGCAGCATGGGGATCACACCAAGATATCCCAAACGCCACCTACAACCTCAAAACCCCCAACGACCTACTAACCCTAACAACCAAATAACCCACGCGCCCCACCCTTTCCGCCCCAACGCCACAAGGGCGATTGAGCAGGACGGCTTGGGCGGGTCCCCGTACTTAGTTTCCAAAATCATTCCGCAGCGCGAAGGCTTCTTATTATTTTCAGACCTAACGCCACAAGGGCGACGACCTCGAGTAGGTCAACCTGGGAGGGACGAGGGCTTAGTTCCCCAATCTTTCCGCAGGGGGCAAAAAGCCTCGCCGCACGAAGTGCGCAGCGAGGCTTTTTGCATGCCCGAGGACGATTGGGGAACTAAGCCCTCGTCCCTCCCCGGGATATGTAGCGAGTCGGAGTACCCTTGCTGTTACTCTGCTTTGCCCACAGAGTTGAGGTTGGTCATGCGGATCTTAACCAGCTCGGTGATCTCGCGCATGCCCTCCTTGGCCGGCTTCTTAGGATCGAAGCAGGCGGGGTTCTCGGCCATGTAGGCCATGAAGCCCTTGGTGTAAGCCTGACGCAGCTCGGTGGCGTAGTTAACCTTGCAGATGCCGTTCTTCACAGCCTCGGCAACCTGCTCATCGGGCACACCGGAGGTGCCGTGCAGGACCAGCGGCACGTCGACGGCGTCGCGAATGGCCTTGACCACGGACTGCTCGATGTGAGGATCGCTCGTGTACACGCCGTGGCTGGTGCCAACGCCAATGGCCAGCGAGGTGCAGCCGGTGCGCTCAACAAACTCCTTGGCCTCGGCAGGATCGGTGTAGGGGCTCTCGCCCTCAACCGCGGGACCGTCGTCCTCCTTGCCGCCAACCTTACCGAGCTCGGCCTCGACGGGCACGCCCATGGCGCGGCCAGCATCGGCGACGGACTTGGTCAGAGCGATGTTGTCCTCGAAAGACTCGTGCGAACCGTCGATCATGACGGAGGTGTAGCCCGTGCGGAAAGCCTGCATGCAGCGGTCATAGCCATCGCCGTGATCGAGGTGCAGGGCAACGGGCACGGAAGCGCGCTCGGCGGCAGCCTTGACCATGCCGTAGAAGTAGTCCAGACCAGCGGTCTTGATGGTGCCCGGGGTGGTCTGCATGATGACGGGGGACTTGGTCTCCTCGGCAGCGGCCAGAACGGCCATAACGAACTCGAGGTTCTCGACGTTGAACGCGCCGACGGCGTAGCGGCCGGCCTGAGCGTCCTTGAGCATCTTTTCGGTGGTAACAAGTGCCATGAGCGTTTGCTCCTCTCCCTCGCCCGCATCTGGACATCGGGCGTAGTTGTTCACAAGGTGTTTTACCTTGCGTTTTGCTGCGCTCATTGTATGAAATTCAGCGGGTATGCATGTGCGAGATATTGTCATCGCGCGAGGTCCAACCTTCATTTTTGAAAAGCAAACGGAAGGGGTCGAACCCGAGCGTGCGTGTTCGAAATTGAGTTTTGAGCTTTGATCATCTTTCTTTTATAGAAAAAGTAAGTAATCGAAAGGCGTTTTCTTACTTAAAAAGAAAATGAACGAAAATAGACTCAACACAATTCCTGCAAATTTCAGACGATGATGGAGCGGATATGGCCCATGCAACAACCCGAGCTTTCGCCGATGAGCGTCGCGCCGCCATTATGGAAATGCTCGAACATAACGCCTCAGTGCAAGTGGCAGAAATCGCCCAGACTTTTGGCGTGTCCTCCGTTACCGCCCGCGCCGACCTAGACGCGCTCGCCGAGTCCGGCAAGCTGCGCCGCACGCATGGTGGCGCTGTGTCGCTCCAGAAGCGACTGACCGTATCCACCCAGGATCGCCGTATCAACGTCAATGTCGCCGCCAAGCAGGCCATCGCGCAAAGCGCCATCGAGCTCGTCAATGACGGCGACACGCTGCTCGTCGACTCGGGCACCACGGCGCTCGAGTTTGTCCGGCTCCTCGACCAGCGCGATGGCATCACCGTCATCACGGCCGACATTACCATTGCCGATTACATCGACGAGAGCATGCCCTCGGTCGATGTCGTCATGCTGGGCGGGGCACTGCGCAAAGGTCATCGCTATCTGTACGGACCGCTCACCATGCAGGCGCTCCAAATGGTCCATGCCGACCTTGCCGTCATGTGCCCCGGCGCTTTTGTTCCCGGCTGCGGCTTTACGACCGACTTTCCGCAGATGGCCGAGACCAAAACAGCCATGATCTCCGCCGCCCGTCAAGGCGTTGCCCTCATGGACGCCAGCAAGGTCAACGGACGCGGCATGTACCGCTTTGCCGAGCTAATCGACGTCAACGCCATCGTGATGGACCGTGACCCCGATCACGCCGTCGCCACCTCAATCGCCGAGATCGTCGACAACGCCCGCCCAAATCTCCTCATCGCCGGCGCTTAAACAAAAACCACCACAAAGGTGCCTGTCCCCTTTGTGGTGGTTTGAGCGTTAAAAGTGAACGTGTCGTTACTTGGAGAGCTCGTCAGCGAGGGCCTCGATCTGAGCGCGCGAGGCGTCGTTGAGCGAACCCAGGACAGTCACCTTGTTCTGCGTCAGGGTGATGTCCTTCATACCCTCGAGCTCCTTGGTCATTACCTTGGCGGCAGTGGGCGCCCAGGAACCGGCCTCGACAAGCGCCACGGTACGGTTCTGGTAGGCATGCTCGGCAAGCGTGTGGATAAAGGTGCTCATGAACGGGAAGATCTCGCCCTGATAGGTAATGGAAGCGAGTACCAGACGGTCATAGCGGAACGCATCCTCAACGGCCTCGGCCATGTCGTCGCGAGCCAAGTCAAAAACGGAGACCTTCTGGCCGCGGGCCTCGAGCGCAGATGCGAGCTCATCGACGGCGGCCTTCAGGTGGCCGTAGACGCTCGCGTAGGCAATGGTGATTCCCTCGTCCTCGGGCTGATAGCTCGACCAGGTGTTGTAGGTGTCGAGGTAGTAGCCCAGGTTCTCGGTTAGCACGGGGCCATGGAGCGGACAGATAACCTGGATGTCCAGATCGGCGGCCTTCTTGAGCACGGCCTGCACAAACTTGCCGAACTTGCCGACGATGCCAAAGTAGTAACGGCGCGCCTCGCAGGCCCACCCTTCCGGATCCTCGATGTCGTTGGCGCCAAACTTGCCAAAGCCGTCGGCACTAAAGAGCACCTTGTCGGTGGCCTCGTAAGAGAACAGCACCTCGGGCCAGTGCACGTTGGGAGCGCCGACAAACGTTAGGCTGTGACTGCCCAGATCGAGCACGTCGCCCTCTTTGACGACCATCTTGCGCTCGGGGTAGTCGGTGCCAAAGTAGTTGACCATCATGCGGAAGGCGCCCATGCTAGCCACAATCTGTGCCTGGGGATAGCGCTCCATAAAGGCAGCGATGCCAGCGGAGTGATCGGGCTCCATATGGTGAACGACCAGGTAATCGGGCGTGCGGCCGTCGAGCACGGCTTCGATGTTACCGAGCCACTCGTCGACAAAACCGCCGTCGACCGAATCGGCGACAGCGATCTTTTCGCCCAAGATAACGTAGCTGTTGTATGCCATACCGTTTTCGGACACATCGTACTGGCCCTCGAACAGGTCAATGTCGTGATCGTCGACGCCAACGTAGCGGATATCCTTGGTGATCTCCATCAGGCAAAGCCTCCTAGATAGACAAAAGAGCCCGTCTATCATAGCACTCGGCTGCATCCCAACAGCTATCTGCCGGCATCCTTACCGATTGTTATTGAAATGCGATAAATCGCCGTTTACCAGCACAAACTATGAGCGCGGTATCGCCGTGCTATGTCGAATGATGAGCTGGCCGGGAATACGAATGGCAACGGTTTTGCCCACCGTATCCGCCTCGGGAACCGCATGCTCGAACACCTCGCGCCCACGCTGATGCAAGTCGAATCGAACGGTCGTGAGCTCGTTGTGTGCTACAAAATCATCGAGCGAGTCATCAACGCCCACCACGCTCACGTCCTCGGGCACGCGCAAGCCGCTATCGCGCAGCGCGGCGATGGCGCCGTTTGCCATTTGGTCGTTTGCCGCATAAATCGCCGTCATGGTGCGGTCGTGCTCAGCCAGGTACCGAGCGGCCTCGTAGCCGCTGTTGGCAGACCAGTCGCCCTCGAGTGGCGCCTGCGGCTTAATGTGCTTACGCTCGAGCGCATCCTGCCAACCGGCGCGACGAAATTGCTCGTCGACCGAGAACGACGGGCCGCCAATATAGCGAATCTGCTCGTGCCCCAGCTCAAACAGATGATCCATAAGCAATAGCGAGCAGCCGTAATGGTCGGAATCGACCGTGGTCACGCGCGGATGCGCGTACATGGTAACGATGACCGTTCCAATGCCCGGCAACGGATCGAACGTCTCAAAATCGGGCGCCATGCGACTCATGCCGATGATGATACCGTCCACGGGCAGCGCGGCCATACGACGCGTGGCCTCGGCAAGCGAAAACTCCTCGGTCTTGGACATCTCGACCAGCGTGATGGCGCAATTATGCTCGCGAGCAGCACTGGCGATGCCGTCGATCATTGAAAGGTTGCCAAACTTGGTGACATCGTTGACGCACAGCCCGACCGAATGGTAACGGCCGTCACGCAGCGAGCGACCGGCATAACTCGGACGAAAGCCAAGCTCTTGCATAGCGGCCTGCACGCGCCGGCGCGTCTGTTCGTTAACGTTGGGCAAGCCGTTGGCGACGCGCGAAACCGTCTGCTGCGAAACGCCAGCAGCGCGGGCGACGTCGGCCATGGAGACCGGACGCGAACTGGTATCGTTGGACGGGCGCCTTGCCACAGGATCACCTTCACCCTTGAGAGATCTGAATAGCGTGAATGCCGGCCCGGGCAGAAATACATCCCGCGCCGAGGCCCGCTATCGTCGGACGCATGTTAACGTACTCTACTTTTTCTATCTGCATCTCTTCTGCTTTATAAGTCCATACGGCAGTACCGCCCCATCGGCGACCGCCAGGTGCTCTACGTGCACGCGCCTGGCCATTCCAAGATCAGCGGCAACCACACCGTCCACGAGGGTGGCCATGTTATCGCCGATCCGCTCGATGTCGATGTTTTGGCAACGACATCGAGCGGATCGCATTTGAGACAAGGTGGCGCCAAATGTCGGCCAAAGCAGCGCCGATGTTTTGGCAACGACAGCGAAAGCCCGCCAGAGTGAGCAAGGTGCCTTGAAACGAGGCGGCATTGACCTTCTGGTCATGCCGCCGAAGTTGAAAGGCAGTTTGCCGCTCGGGCGGGCTTGCAGCGTCGAGCCGTTACGCGGTTTGGTAAAACCGCGTAACTATTAAAGCTCCGTTACTTCAACGTTGTTGTAGATCTCGTCCCAGCGGTCCATAACCAGGTGGCCGGTCTTGGGATCCATGGCGTTGAGCTTGCCGCAGGTATTGGCGGTCTTGAGCACCGCGACATCGTCGGCACCAGCAGCAATGGCATGCGCAAAGCCGGCGATGGTCGAGTCGCCGGAACCCGTCGCGTTCACAGCCGCAATCGCGGGCGTCTTGGCGCGGAACGCGCGACCCTCATGGAAGCCCACCGAACCGGCAGCGCCCATCGAAACGACAACCCAGGGAATATCGGCAAAGCGGCCATCGGCGGCAAGCGCCTCGCGCGGGGCATCGACATCATCGATCGTAAAGGACGTACCCAGCAGGCCGTTAATCTCGGTCAGGTTGGGCTTTACGAGCTCAGGCTTAGCGTCGGACTCCAGCGCGGCCTCCAGCGATGCACCCGAGGTGTCGAGCAGCACCTTAGCGCCCGCCTCCTCGGCGATCTTGACGAGCTCGGCATAGTAGCCGGCATCGACGCCACGCGGCAGCGAGCCCGAAAGCGTCACAACGTCCGCCTTCGCTGCAAGCTCGGCGAACTTAGCCGTAAAGGCCTCGAGCTCGGCCGGGGCGATCTGCGGGCCGCTCTCCAGCAGCTCGGTCTGATTACCCTCGTGCAGAATATTCAGGCAAATGCGCGTCTCACCGGCAATGGGCACAAAGTCGTTCTTGACGTCATCGGCATCCATAAGCTCGGCCATATAGGCACCCATGTGGCCGCCGAGCAGACCGGTCGCAAGCACATCGTCGCCCAGCTGCAGCAGCACGCGGCTCACGTTGAGGCCCTTACCGCCAGCGGTCTTTTCGGGCGTCACACGGTTAACATCGTCGATGATCAGCTTGTCGAGCTGATAGCGCGTATCAATCGACGGGTTCATGGTAACGGTCAGAATCATATTGAACTCCTGTTTCCGGGGCACGACGTGTGCGACCCCAAACATACGATAGCTCTTTAAAGGATCTCGATCTCAAAGCAGCGAGTGACGGTCTCTCCCGGCTTGGCCACCAGGCAGCCACGTTTGTGCTCCAGAATATCGTCCTCGTCGGAGCAGGTGGACAGACCACCCCACGGTTCAACAGCCACAAAGTCGCCCTCGGGCTTGCTCCACACAATCAGGTACGGCATATCGGGGAACGCCAGGCGCACGCCCTTGTCCTCGGTTTTCTTGGTCAGCGTAACCACGCGGCTCTCGAGCACGTCAAAGATGGTCTCCGCGAAGTCGAAGAGTTCGTGGGTAAGCGGCAGGCTCTGGTCGATCATGGGGTTCTTGCTGCGATGCTCAACATCAATCAGGCCAGTCGAGGGAACGGCAGTACAGAGCTCGGTGGCCTCACGCTGCTCAAAACGAAGCTCATAATCGTCATAGGACTCGCCCTCGTCGAGCGGGCACTTAAAGCCGGGGTGACCGCCCACAAAGAATGGCATATCCTCGGTGCCCTCATTGGTCACCTCGTACGACACGGCCACCTTAGCCGCATCGATCGTGTAGCGCGCGACGATCTTAAACGGATACGGATACTGCTCGAGTAGCTCGGCGTGGTCGGCAGAGCTTAGGCTCAGCGCAACCATGCTGTCGCCCTGCTCCTCGAGCTTCCACTCCTGCTTGCGGGCAAAGCCGTGGCGGGCAAGCTTGACCTCGCGGCCGCCCATGGTCATCGCGCGGCCGCCACGAAGGCCGCCGCAAATCGGAAAGCAAATGGGTGCCTGGCCCGACCAGACCGCCGGATCGCCCTGCCACAGGTACTCACGGCCGTTGGCCGCAATAGAAGTGAACGACCCGCCCGCCGTGGTCAACGCCACACAAATCAAACCGTTATCAAGAACAAACTCCATAGGAGCCTTCCCTTTCTTACGACAGCCCGCCAAGTCAATAGGGCTGATAGAAAACCGGCCCGCGCCCCCTCACAGAAACGCGAGCCGTCAATTGAAAAGCTGCAGAATGCCGGGTACCGCCAAAACGAAGCACACAAGCTCAGCAAGCAAACGTGTTATCGGAGCAGCTTACCGAACCAGAAAGCTTCGCAACAACAGCGGTAACCCTGCAGATACCCCCAACGTCAGCGAGCGGCGCTCAGGTGCCCCAGGTCGCCGCGAAAGAGGAGCGACGCGTACTTCATGTACGCGAGCGACGGTTTGAGCAGCGAGATGGGGTGCCTGAGCGCCGCGCAGCGTCGATCCGTTACGCGGTTTGGTAAAACCGCGTAACCTCCTTAGTCGTGATACTCGCCGCGGTCCCACTTCTCGAGGAACTCGTCAAAGAAGTGCGGGTCAGCCTGAGCCTCAGCGTCGGCCTTATTGCAGGCATCGATCTTGGCAATCAGGGCATCGTGCTCGGGGGTCTTCTCGTAGGGCTCCTCCAGGAAGGCAAGCATGATATCGGCCATCAGGAACTCGCCGGTGATCTTGCCGCCAAAGCCCACGATGTTGGCGTTGAGCTCGCGACGGGCATACAGGGCGGAGGTCATGTCGCGAACCAGGGCGCAACGGGCGCCGGGAACCTTGTTGACGGCGTTGGTGATGCCGATGCCGGTGCCGCACAGGGCCACGCCAAAGTCGGCCTTGCCGCTGGCAACGGCCTCGCCCACGGCCTTACCGTAGATGGGATAGTGCGTACGGGTGTGGCTGTAGGTGCCACAGTCGAGCACCTTGTAGCCAGCCTGCTCCAGGCGGTCGGCCAGATAGGTCTTCTCGTCCGTAACGATATGGTCGCAACCGATTGCGATGGTCTTCTTCATCAGAACGTCCTTTCGTCTGAATTCACAAGTTGAGGTAGAAGTTCGAGTTCTCGGTGGCTCTCGTTAGGCCATCTTGTTGAGCATGTCGACACGGATCTGGTGACGGCCGCCGGCGTACTGAGCGCGCAGGAACTCGCGGGCGATCTTCTTGGCGACCTCGGTGCCCACAACGCCCGGGCCCATGGTGACCATGCGCGAACCGTTGTGCTCGCGGGTCATGTAAGCGGAACGCTCGTCGGAAATGTTGGCTACGACCATGCCCTTGATCTTGACGGCGGCCATATAGGAGCCGACGCCGTACTTATCGAATGCGAAGCCCTGGGAATCCTTGTGCTCCAGCAGGTCCTTGGCAACGGCGGTCGCGGAATCGACAAAGTCCGCGGCAGGGGTCTCGGAATAGTCGACGACCTCGTGACCGTCGGCGATGAGCATCTCCTTGATGGACTCCTTCATCGACATACCGTCGGCATCGGAAGCGATTACAACCCTCATGACATCCTCCTTGAGAGATACGCAGGTGCGTAGTTTCTGTTTGGAAGTGTTGAATCGCGTTCAGGTCCGGGCATCTGAATGTGCGGTTCTTCACTGTTCATGTTTATTTGAACACATTCGAACATCAACTGCAACAATTATTTGTTTGTCTTTGTTCTATTTTGAACAAATACCGTTCACGGATGATTGCTGACCGTTTGGGAACGGGAAAACCTAGCCTGCCACGTATTCAACAAACAAATAGGGCGGCCGAGAACGTGTCTCGGCCGCCCTTCTTACGGTTGGTCTTCCAAGGATCGCTTTGCCGCCTACTCAGACTGTCCGCTCTTCTTGGCATGTTTGGACGGAGCCCTCAGAAAACGACCCGTCAAATAGTTCGCCGGGCCAGAGATATCGATCCCCAGCAGCGTGTGCCCCAGCCACAGAAACGCCGCGAGCACCAGCAACGGGATAACGCACGAGGTCACGATCATCACGATGACGCCTTCGATCAGATCGGTCACCTGTTGCACCACCTTATCGGTCATCGACTTGGCACTGTCGGTCACCGATGTGAGTAAACTCGATGCCCCATCGGTCAGCTGCTCAAGCACATTCTTGTTTTCCGTGGTCTCGGATTTCTTCTCGCTCTTTGTGGAGCTCGCCTTGCTCGCTTCAGTCGCCTTTTGCTCTGTCTGCTCGATACTCACCTGATACGTCTCATCGACCTTTTGCGACACCCATACGCTCGCGGGCACAAGCGCCATGCCGATCACGGCAACCACCAGCACGCGCGTCGCCGCACGGCGCAGGACGGCGCTCGTGCTCCAGCGCCCGTGAATGCCGAGCGACACCGCAAAGAGTACCAGCGCAAACGGGATCAGGATACCCAGGCCAACCGACCACAAAATGGTCAGCAGGTATTTCTCGAGGTAGAGCACGGCAAGCACGATGCCCAAGTTACCCGAAAGCTGCGCGAGCTGCTCGGCAACCGGCGTTCCCGTATCACCCGGCAGCGCGGTAATGCCCGCAGACAGCGCCACGCACGAGGTCGTGAGCGCCAGTACGTTGCCTTTCTTTTGATCGATGACCTCGATGGTGGAGTCCCATGTTTTGGTATCGGCAAAATGCGGACGAGCCACAAAGCCCGACAGCAGCGCCAGTACCACGAGTGCAACGATAAAGCCAATCTGCAGCTTTTTGTTTGCGCACACGACATCGGACAGGCTGGGCTGCAGCTCGGTTACCGTCGTGTGCTCGGTTATCTGGACAGGACGCCCATGAGCCATCTCGCGCGCATCTCTTTTTTGTATTGACCCGTTATCCGGCATTTGGATACCTCCTCAGTCCGGTCTGTATTGCGGATGGAAGTATACCCACCCAGTAAAAAACCGAACGGGAGGACAACGGAGCGCACCAAGACTGTCCCCAATGACTACCTCGCCTGCAGCGCCAGTTAACAAATGACTCGCGTGTGTTCCTCGATGGCAGTGCGGTCCTCGGCGGTAATACCCGGCTCGCACACCACGGCGTCCAAATTGTCCAGGCGGCAGAAGGTGTAGAAGTCGCGCTTGCCGATCTTGCTGGAGTCGGCGATCAGATAGCGCGAGTCGGCCTTGCTAAAGGCGAGCTGCTGGATGCGGCCCTCTTCCATGTTAGACGTGGACACGTCGCCGTTCAAAATGCCGTTGGCGCCGATATAGGCTGCGTCGATTCCCAGCGCGCGCAGGGTATCCTCGGCCATTGGCCCCACAAAGGCGGCGGTGCGGCGGCGATACATGCCGCCCACGAGGCACAGGTCGCAGTCTTCGCGCGCCTCGAGCAAGTTAAACACCGAAAGCGAATTGGTCACAATGCGCAGGCGAAACGCCGGCAGCATCGAGGCCATCTGCTCAACCGTGGTGCCCGTACCCAAGAAGATGGTCGAGCCTTCCTCGATAAGCTCCACAGCGCGGCGCGCGATCTGCAGCTTTTCCTCGGCATGCTTAGTGCGCTTTTCGCTGTGCGAATACTCATGGCGCAGCATAGCGTGGGGACGGCCCTGTGCACTGCGGGCTCCGCCGTGCACGCGCTCGATCTCGCCTAGGCTCGCAAGTTCCTCAAGGTCGCGGCGGATCGTCATGTCCGAGACACCTAACGCATCAGAAATCTCTTTTACCGAGACCGTCCCCTGTTCCTCGAGCAGCTGACGAACCTTATCCTGACGCTCCGCCTTGATCATTTTTACTCCTTTGAGTGGTTTTGTTCGCATTTATAGTAATCGAACATTTATGCTCACTCACCCTAAACGGTCGATTTTTCCCGGTGAACGGTAGGATAGTAAACGCCAAACGTTGAATATCGAATGTATCCGACACATCAACTTCAGCTATACATAGGCAAAAAGCTGCAATTTTAAGATCATCTCAATCCGATGCACCTCAATAAAACAAATTGAACTTTTCCGAACAGTAGAAAACAGATTGACACACTAATTCTCTTAGACTTAAATAATAAGCAACTTAAACAAACAGATTCGAACACGTTCGATCTGCATGGAACGGAAGGAGTTGCAGACATGTCCGCAGAGAGCAATCTGTTCTTCGAAGACACCGTGTTTGTTTGCGACCGCACCACGCAAGAAGAGGTCTTTACCGAGATCGCCAATAAGCTGTCACTCAAAAACTATGTTGCGCCCGCGTTTCTCGAGAACATCATCGAGCGCGAAAAGGGCTACCCCACCGGCATGGATATGTCCGTCGTCGACCCCGAGTTGCCCAGCTTTGCCGTACCTCACACCGAGGTCGAGTTCGTTCACACCCGTCGCATCGTCCCCGTCAAGCTGACGACCCCCGTTGAGTGGCACTCCATGATCGACCCCTCGCAGACCTTCCCCGTCTCGTTCCTGTTCATGATTCTCAACGACGACAAGGAGGCCCAGGTGGGCATCCTCGCCAAGATCATGGACTTCGTTAACGCTCTTGGCACCGATCGCGTCAAGGAGCTGTTCTCCATGACCGACGCCAAGGCCATCTACCAGTTCTTGGTCGACAACTTTCCTGCCGACTAGCCAATTACCCTTAGGAATCCGCGGAATAACCCGCATAGAGAAAGGAATTCATCATGATTAAGGTTCTCGCAGCTTGTGGCGCCGGTGTTAACTCCAGCCATCAGATCAAGGACGCCATCGAGTCCGAGTTCAAGAATCGCGGCTACAACCTGCACTGCGACGCCGTGATGATCAAGGACGTCAACGAGGAGATGCTCTCTCAGTACGACATCTTCGCACAGATCGCCAAGACCGACTTTGGCTTTGAGGTTAAGACCCCGATCGTCGACGCTGGCCCGATCCTTTACCGCATGCCTGCCATGGCTAAGCCGGTTTACGACAAGATCGAGGCCATTATCAAGGAAAAGGGTCTCAACTAATCTTTTGCAGCTTCGCTCTGCGCAATTTTTGGCTTTAAGGAAGATGACGACCGGGAACGGCATCTTCCTTTTTTAAGGCAACATACGGAAAAGGAAATTCTCTTTTAGGAAAGAGGGAGACATGGACGCAGTAATCGGGTTTGCTAATGCCGTCTTTCAGCCGCTGATCGACCTTGGCGCAGCCCCTATGATGACCATCGTTTTGACGGTTATCGCCCTACTCTTCAAAGTAAAGTTTACCAAGGCCCTCGAGGGCGGCCTTAAGCTCGGTATCGCCATTACCGGCATCGGTGCCATCATCAACATTCTGACGACGGCCTTCTCGAGCGCCATGACGACGTTCGTTGAGTCCACCGGCCTTCAGCTCACCGTTACCGACGTGGGTTGGGCACCGCTGGCCACCATCACCTGGGGTTCTCCCTACACGCTGTACTTCCTGATGGTTCTCGTCATCGTCAACATCGCGATGATCGTGCTCGCCAAGACCAACACCATCGACGTCGACATCTTTGACGTTTGGCACCTCGCCTTTGTCGGCCTTGCCTGCATCTACTTTGGTGCCAACATTGTCGTCGCCACGCTGCTCGTCGTCTTCGTCGGCGTCATGAAGATCATGAACTCCGACCTTATGAAGCCCACGTTCAACGATCTTTTGGGTGCTCCCGAGGAGAACCCCATGACCACGACTCACATGAACTACATGATGAACCCGCTGGCCATGCTGCTCAACAAGATCATCGACAAGGCGCTCCCCTTCCTCGATAAGTACGACTTCGATGCTGCCAAGCTCAACAACATGATTGGCTTCTGGGGCTCCAAGTTTGCTATTGGTATTTACCTGGGCGTCTTCGTCGGTCTGCTTTCGCACCAGACCCCGCAGCAGATCTGCACGCTCGCCTTTACCGCCGCAACCTGCCTTGAGCTGTTCTCGATGATCGGTTCTTGGTTCATCGCAGCCGTTGAGCCGCTGTCTCAGGGCATCTCCGACTTTGCCAACAACAGCAAGTGGCTCCAGGGCCGTACCCTCAACGTCGGCCTCGACTGGCCCTTCATCGCCGGCCGCGCCGAGATCTGGGCTGCCGCTAACATCCTTGCCCCCATCATGCTGGGTGAGGCACTGCTGCTCGCCAACGTTCCCTGCCCCCTCTCCCCGACTGGCACTTGGAACGGCCTGCTGCCGCTCGGCGGCATCATCGCCATGGGCCTGACGCCGGCACTGCTCGTTGTCACCCGCGGCCGCGTGATCCGCATGGTCGTTATCGGTGCTGTCCTGTTGCCCGTCTTCCTGGGCGCTGGCACCCTCGTCGCCGATTTCGTTACCTTCACCGCTAAGACTGTCGGCGCTTTCCCCGATGGTGTTACCGGCCTGATCTCTCAGACCACCATGGAAGGACCTGTCGAGAAGTTCCTGGCCTTCTTCGTGGGCAAGGCGACCACGGGCGATGTGACCATGATTATCGCTACGGTCGTTGCTATCGTCATCTACGTCGTGCTCTTTGCTTGGTATCGCAAGCAGATGATCGCCCGTAACATCGAGTACGCGAAGCAGGATAAGTGCACCCTCTCGCCACTCACCACCGGCAAGTTTACCGAGGAGGACCTCAAGGCTGCTAAGGAAGCCGAGTCCGCAAAGGCAAACGCCTAACTCATTGCCACATATCCCCTGTGGAAGAAACCCGTCGCATCCCGGCGGGTTTCTTTTTGTTTGTCCACAGTAAGTCAATCATCACTTTTTTGAGAAAAATACCCCCTGCTTTAGTGGGGTGTAGTGATAATCTCGCCTGTTCGCGCTACAGTTTGTCGGAAATACCTCGATGTTAGGAACTAAATGATCACTTCCGAGCTTTTCGGCACCGCGCCGTGCGGTACCCCCGTTCATCGTTACACCCTCGACGGGCCCGAGATCTGCGTTCGCATTATGGACTATGGCGCCACGGTGCTTGGTATCGATGTGCCCGACATTCCCGGCAACGTGCGCGATGTGGCGCTGGGCTTCGATAAGCTCGAGGATTACTTTGACAACCCCGCCTGCTTTGGCGCGACCATCGGCCCTGTGGCAAACCGCACCGCTGGCGCCACGATCGCCATCGACGGCACGGACTGGCATATGCCCGCCAACGAGGGCGCCAACAACCTGCACAGCGACCTTGAGCACGGCCTGCACAAACGTGTGTGGGATGTTGAGCTCGACGAGGTCCATAACGCCGTGCGCATGACCACCTCGCTTAAGGATGGCGAGCTGGGCCTGCCCGGCAACCGAACCTTTACGGCCGTGTTTACCGTTACGCGCACCGGCGTCTTCCGCATCGATTATGGCTGCGAGAGCGACCGCGCCACCTACGTGTCCATGACCAACCACACGTACTTTAACCTTGCAGGCCATAACGCCGGCATGGACTGCGAACATTTCTTTGTCGCCAACGCCGCCCACTACCTGCCCATTAACGAGCAGAACATCCCCACCGGCGAGATCGCTCCGGTCGAGGGAACACCGTTTGACTTTCGCGAGCTTCGCCCCGTCGCACCCGGCATGGAGGCCGACGACCCGCAGATCAAGCAGGCCCGTGGCTACGATCACTGCCTGTGCATCGATGGCTATCAGTACGGCCGCAACCTGCGCCGCGCGATGCACGTCGAGGAGATGTGGACCGGTCGTGAGATGGACTACTACACCACTGCCCCGGGCGTGCAGCTCTACACCGGCAACTGGCTGGGCGACGAGCACGCCAAGGACGATGCCAACTATGGCTGGGGCGCCGGCTTTGCCCTCGAGGCCGAGATGTACCCCGACACGCCGCACCAGCCTCTGTTCCCGCAGGGCATTGTGGGCCCGGGTCATCCCTATAGCAATGTGATCGAATATCACTTTATGAGGCACTAAGCCCACAACGCGACATATCGCACAGCAACGCCCGCCGGCACCACCGCCGACGGGCGTTTTTTCATCTTTTGGCTCATTTTCGCTGTGACTGTATGAGTGACATATCAAAACTATGCCCATTTACTACGTTTAGCCCGGGATGCTCGACCATGCACCGGTTTTTGTTAAATTCGCAAGCCGTCTACCTGCGGTTTTGTTTTTCTCAAATTCGACATGCTCGGCGATAGCCGACCAAACGTAGTAAATGGGCATAGTTTTTGACAGGCGGCATCGCGCGCATCCCTCGCAAGGGCAAAATGATCCGTTTTCCTCCGTCCCCAAGGGATCAGTTGAACAGATTGCCAATGGGGTCGGGGGCGGAACTGGGGAGATAACGGATTTCTAGCTCTATGCCGAGCTTTTGCAACTCTTTGAAGGCGGCGATGTCCGTATCGCCTACGGCAATGGCAGGCGTTGCAGAGCGCTTGCCCTCCCTCGCCCGCATATGGCCGATGCTGATCTTGGTTATTGGCACACCGCCCTTAACCAGCGCGAGTGCATCCGTGGGCGACGCCACCATGATGAGAATCCATTGGCGCGGCGTTGCGGTATAAATGATGTCGATGGTCCTTTGCACCGAGAAAAACCGCGTCCAAACGCCTTCTGGCGCCGCCACCCTCATGGGTGCCCATTGGCGCGAATCCGCCGCGATCTCATCGTTGACGATTAAGACAAGATTGGAACCCACGGCTTCGTTCCACAGCTCAACGTCTTGCCCGTAAATGAAACGGTCATCGATACGCGTGAGAAGGATCTTGGGTTGAGCCATGGCTGCCCCATTCTGTTTGAGACCCATACGAGCGGGACGTCGGCCACCAACTCAACAGCAGGTCAAGTACCAAATGGGCACTGCAGACATCACGCCTCTAATATTAGTGCATTTAAAGTGAGAAAAGCCGTCAGAACACTTGCGCGGATGTGCGATGTCCCGTATCATAGACAGCCGTTGGCGCCTCAGTTGCGTCATCACATGGCCGCCAGCGTAGCTCAGTTGGTAGAGCACCGCTCTCGTAAAGCGGGGGTCACCGGTTCGAGCCCGGTCGCTGGCTCCATTGCTCAAGATAGCCGCCTTCGGGCGGCTTTTTTGTTGCCGATTTTGAGTGCGTGCGCGCCAATCCAAGCATCGCCACGTCAACAGCGGCCCACTCGGTGGACTTCGGGTTTAATGCTTAGGGGCGGGGATTTACCAAAGTGAAATCTTAATGAAAAGAAACCCAGCTGCAACAATTGCCATGGTGAGGGCTCGAATTGGCCATATAGATCTAAAATAGTCACGATATACAAATGGGGAGAGACGTTGGGGATATAGATGAAAAGAACTAAGGGTTTTCTTTTGTTGGTATTGATGCTGCTCGGACTGTTCTGCCTGAGTGGCCCTTCTTGGGCCAAGGCTGTCTGTCCTGAAGGTGAGCCTCAGCAGTCTTATACGGGCAGTCTGCTGATAACTGCTAAGGAGGGCGATGCCGACTCTCAGTCTTGGGTAAATCCCCTTGCCACTTTTGAGGGGGACGGCGGAACGGTCAAGCTTGACCATATTGGTAGCGGGATTTTGAGGTGGCAAGTTCTTCCGGACAAAATTGCGAACGATCCCTTCTCTTTTGCTGGAACGATATATCTATACAAGGTTGTGAGCGGAAAACAAAAATACGTCGATTGCTATCCGACAAACGGGTCTGGAATTGCATTCACCGGCATTTCGGGGCAGATTGATACACATGTACGAAAGGGAACCTATGTGGTGCGTTGGGTTGGAGCTGCTGCAGGCCCGATATGGATTGCGGTCTTGCGCCCCGATGTCCAAATAGGTTTCTCTCTCTAGACGGGAAGTTGCTCATGAACGCCATATACGACGGGGATGACTGGGTCGATCATTATACTTGGCGCCTGGTCGGCTCGAACGACAATGGGGATGTGGTGTTTGATGGACTATGTCCAAAGCATCTCCATCCTTTTGTCTCGTCGTTAATTGAGAGTTCCGCTCGTGTTGCCCCCTACAGCTCGGCATCGCTTCATGATACGGACGTTTTGAAGACCATAAGGGAATCAATTGACGAGGGCACGATGAGCGGCCCGCTGTTTTCTCGGCTTGTGGGGCTAGATGAGATTGGCTCGAAACGACTGCTTGCGGGCGAAAAAGTGGAACTCACTTATCGGTCGATGATTTCAATCCTGCGGCTAGCCGATGTTCTTCGCAAATAAATGAGGCTTCCCTATTCAAAACAGAAAACCCCGCCAAACGTGATTTCCCTAGGGAAAACCCGTTTGGCGGGGTCCTAGCGTGATTTCCCTAGGGGAATCACGCCATCAGACGAACAGCTCAGCCGAGCAGCTCGCTACTCCTCCCAGTAGGCGTCGGCAAGCAACTTAAAGCAGATCTTCTTGACCGGCTGTGCGCCATCGCCCGGGAACTCGAGCGTGGGCATGTGGGGCTCGCCGGCAACGAACAGCGCGAATTTGTCGTCGGCAAGATCGCCGGCGATCGAGGCGTCGGAATCGACCAGATCATAGTCGTCCTTCTCGTCAAACTCCTGGACCAGCGTCAGGCTGCCCGTAGCGACCTTGAAGGCCTCGCGACCCTCGACGTCGATCTGCAGGTCGTGATAGCGCTGATGCGTCTCATAGTGAGCCTCAGCCTCGGGACGCGTCGTGGGAGACATGACGTTCGCAAAGACCTTCTCACCCAAAATCGGATGGCTGCCGACCTCGAGCTGTGCCGGGTCGTTCTCCTCGAGCCAGTCGATCAGCACGTCGAGGCCCTTGAGCATTCCGCGGTATTCCTCGATATCGCCCAATGCACCGTAAATCATCTAAATCCCCTCTCGGATCGTTTATTTGGCAGCTACTCGGTAAATGCATTACCGACGCTGTTGCCACCCACATACGTCTCGACCAGGGTAAGGTCGGGATTGAACACGACAGCATCGGCGTCGCGCCCCGGGATAATGCTACCGCACTTGCCGTCAACTCTAACCACAAGCAAGCAACCGATGCCGGGGGCGGCGCACAAGCTCCTACAGCTCGGTCACGACAACGCCGTTGTAAACCTCGTCCCAACGATCCATAACCAAGTGGCCAGTCATGGGATCCATGGCATTGAGCTTGCCGCAGGTGTTGGCGGTACGCAGCACCGTCTCGTCATCCGCGCCAGCAGCAATCGCATGCGCGAAGCCGGCAATGGTCGAATCGCCAGAGCCCGTAGCGTTAACGGCGGGGATATCGGGGGTCTTGGCGCGGAATGCACGGCCATTATGGAAGCCCACGGAGCCGGCAGCGCCCATGGACACGACGACCCAGGGGATATCGGAGAAGCGGGCATCAGAGGCGAGCGCGGCGCGGAGCTCGTCCACATCGTCGGTGGTAAAGCTCGTGCCCAGAAGGCCGTTAATCTCGGTCAGGTTAGGCTTGACCAGCTCGGGCTTAATTTCGGACTTAAGGGCGGCCTCGAGCGAAGCACCCGAGGTATCGAGCAGCACCTTGGCGCCGGCGTTCTCGGCAATACCCGTGATCTTGGCGTAGTAGCCTGCCTCGACACCACGGGGCAGCGAACCCGAGATGGTAACGACAGCGGCCTTGCTCGCAAGCTCGGCGAACTTGGCGGTAAAGGCATCGAGCTCCTCGGGGGCAATCGTCGGGCCGCTCTCGAGTAGCTCGGTCTGGTTGCCGGCGTGGAGGATGTTAAGGCAAATGCGAGTCTCGCCCTTGATGGGTACAAAATCATTCTTAATGCCGTTGGCATCCATGAGCTCGGCCATGTAGGCGCCCATGTGGCCGCCGAGTAGACCGGTTGCCACAACGTCGTCGCCCAGCTGACCCAGTACACGGGCCACGTTGAGACCCTTGCCGCCGGCGGTCTTTTCGGGCGTCACACGGTTAACGTCGTCGATAATGAGCTCATCGAGCTGATAGCGTGTATCGACGGACGGGTTCATCGTAACGGTGAGGATCATTTTTAGCTCCTTATCTCGCAGGCTCCTTGTGCCTCGCGATACGAGTCGACAAAACGGAATTACAGAATCTCAATCGTGAACGAGCGAACAACGGTCTCCTTGGGCTTGGCGACAAGGCAGCCACGCTTATGCTCAAGCACGTCGTCCTCATCGGAGCAGGTCGAAAGGCCGCCCCAAGGCTCAACTGCCACAAAATCACCCTCGGGCTTGCTCCACACAATGAGATATGGGAAGCCCTCAAAGCTCAGGCGGACGCCCTTGTCCTCGCCCTTTTTGGAAAGCGTGACCTGGCGGCTCTCGAGCACGTCAAAGATGGTCTCCGCAAAATCGAAGAGCTCGTGCGACAGGGGCAGCGTCTTTCCCACCATGGGGTTCTTGGAGCGCTTGTCCACGTCAATCAAGCCAGTCGAAGGGACAGCGGTGCAAAGCTCTGCAGCCTCTTCTTTCTCAAAGCGCAACTCGTAGTCCGTATAGGCCTCGCCCTCATCGAGCGGGCACCTAAAGCCGGGATGCCCACCGATAAAGAACGGCATGTCCTCGGTGCCCTCGTTGGTAACCTCATAGGAGACACGCACGGCGGCGTCCTCGAGCGTATAGCGGGCGACGAGCCTAAACGGATACGGATAATCGCTCAGCAGCGCGGCGTTATCCTCCGAAGCCAGGCACATAGCCAACTCGTTCTCGCCTTGGCTCAGCAGCTTCCATTCCTGCTTGCGCGCAAAGCCGTGGCGAGCGAGCTTTACATGATGCCCGGCAAACGTCATGGCGCTGTTGTCGCGCAAGCCTCCGCAAATCGGGAAGCAAATCGGCGCCTGGCCGGACCACACGGTGGGATCACCCTGCCACAAGTACTCGCGACCTCCGGCCTCAATCGAGGTAAACGAGCCACCAGCCGTGGAAACCTTAATAGAAATCGAATCGTTGGAGAGAGCGTATTCCATTACCCATCCTTTCGAACAACTGCTTTATTTCACGCAAGCGCCCGTTTCAATCCTAACCATAGAACAAACCCGCACGCTCATCGATGCGTCCGGTATCCCGGCCATGTAACGGGGTACCATACAGACATTGATGCAATTACAGCTGAAAGGCCTTCTTATGCGAACCATCATTCTTTATGCCTCACGCCACCACGGCAATACGAAAAAGCTCGTGGACGCCATCGTCGAGGCGCACCCCGAAATCGATACCCTCGATGTGAAAACGCTCGGCAAAAACGAGTATCCCAACCTGCACGAATACCATCTGATTGGTGTCGCCACGGGCATCTATTACTCCGAGATCGACAAGGACATGGCACGCGTGCTCACTAACGTGTTGCAGCCGCAGGACAAGGTGTTTGGCCTTATGACCTACGGTGGCAAAAACAAGTGGTACGGCAAGGATATCGATGGCATCTGCCGCATGAGGCAGGCCATCTTTATGGGTGTCTACGGCTGCCCCGGCTTTGATACGTGGGGGCCGTTCAAACTCACCGGCGGTGTCCAAAAGGGGCACCCGACCGCTGAGGAAATTAAGGGTGCCGTCGACTTCTTCGACAAGATCGAAGACGAGTATGGAGACATCATCGTCGAAGAGTACGCCAAGCGCGAGAAGCGCCTAGCATACGAGAAGGAGCATCCTGCAGGAGGCCTGGTGGCCGGCGTTAAGCGTACGGCAAAGAAAATCGCTAGCAAGCTGTAACTGTAAAGGTGCTTTTGAGCGTTTAACCCGTACGGCGGGTCCGAGCAGATTCGGGCCCGCCGTCTTTTTCTTTCGTTACTCGGTAAAGGCGTTGCCGACGCTCTGGCCGCCAACATACGTCTCGACGAGGGTGAGCTCATGGTCGAACACGACAAAGTCGGCGTCGCGACCCGGCATGATGCTGCCGCACTTATCCTCGATGTGCGCGGAGCGTGCCGGCACCTCGGTTGCCATGCGAATGGCGATATCGGCGCTGGCGATGCCCCAGTCGACGATGTTCTTGACGCCCTGGGCAAGCGTGAGCACCGAACCGGCAATGCTCTTGCCATCGGCGAGCCAGCACAGGTTGTCCTTCATGATGACGTCCATGCCGCCGCTGGTGTAGCTGCCCTCGGGCATGCCGCCGCAGCCCAGGCAGTCGGTGATGAGTACCGTGTGCTGCCAGCCCTTGGCCTGCAGCAGCGCCTTGATGGCGGCAGGGTTTACGTGCTTGCCGTCACAGATGATCTCGGCGTAGGTCTCGGACGTGGACATAGCAGCACCCACGACACCGGGCTCACGGTGATGCAGCCCGCGCTGGCCGTTATAGGTATGCGTAAAGCAGCTGGCACCGGCGTTGATGGCGGCGATGCACTCATCGTAGGTGGCGTCGGAGTGACCGATGCTGGTCACCACACCCTTGGCGTTCAGAGCAGCCGCATAAGCAGCGGCACCGTCGCGCTCGGCCGCCATGGCGCTCTTAACGATGCGACCGCCCGCAGCCTCCTGCCACTGATCAAAGACCTCCTCGGAGGGATCGATAAGATAAGCGGGGTTCTGCGCGCCCACGTGCTTCATGGTAAAGAAGGGGCCCTCCAGGTAGATGCCCTGAATGCGAGCACCGCAGAAGTCGGGGCCGCGACCCTCGTCCGCCTGAGCGATGGCGGCGCAGGCGTCCTTGATCTGCTCGACGCCATCGGTGAACGTCGTGGGTAGCCAGCTGGTGGTACCGCGACGGGCGAGCTCAGTCGAGCTGATATCGATACCCTCGGGGTCGTTATCGGTAGTTGAGTGGTTGTAGAAGCCATGGATGTGGGTATCGACCATACCCGGTGCGATCCACGATCCCGTGTAGTCCTTGATCTCGCAAGAGGGCTCGTCGGCCTGCCAGGCGCCAAAGACGCCATCCTCGACCATAAGATAGCCGCCCAGCTGCGGACCTGCCGGCAAGAAGAACTTGTCAGCCTTAATTGCGTACGTGCTCATATGCACTCCTTGCTTCTAAAGCAGTTGACTGTGGTGATGCTTATACCCGGTCCAAGTGAAAACAAAAAGCGCCCGCCCGCCGTTATGAGCGGACGGGCGCCCTTACAGGGGGGACGCGATTAAGCGGTGAAGGGGTGAATCGTCACGCCCTTAACCACGCGGTTGACCGTGCCGGTGGGGCTCGGCGTATCGGGCGTGTTGCCCACGCGCACGGAGTTGAGCAGGCTGATGGCCTGGGCAAACATCACGAACGGCAGGGCAAGGTAGCCCTCGGGGAGTGCCTCATAGCCCTTAAAGGTGAAGGACTCGCCCTCGTAGACGATAGCGCCATCCTGCTGAACGGCAACGGTGTGCTGAGCGATCTCGTCGCCACCGATCTCGTTGAGGATGTCGATATCGTACTGACGGGTGTAGGCATCGTTGTTGACGAACACGAACACGAGGGTCTTGTCGTCGACGAAGGACTTGGGTCCGTGACGATAACCCATAGAGGTGTCGTAGGAAGTAGCGACCAGACCGTGAGCGAGCTCGAGGATCTTGAGCTGGCTCTCCTGGGCAAGGCCACCGAAGGAGCCGGAACCCAAGTAGGTCACGCGGTTGAAGTTGCCAGCCAGGTAATCGGCGACCTCGGGCTCACGAGCGATGACCTCCTCGCCCATCTTGGCGATGGTCTCGACCCACTCGGCCTTCTGCTCATCAGAGGCGGTGTCGAAAATAAGGGTAGAGAGCAGGGTCATGCAGGTGTAAGAACCGGTCATGGCGAAGCCCTTGTCGTTGGCGCGCGGGATGAGCAGCGTCAGCGCATTGGGGTCATCAGCGGACTCGACGGCGAGCTTGCCCTCGGGAGCGCAGGTGATGTTGAGGAACTTGACGTTGTGGACGAGCTCCTTGGCAACGGCGACGGCAGCAAGGCTCTCGGGGCTGTTGCCGGAGCGGGCAAAGGAAACCACGAGCGTGGGATCCTCGGCGCGCAGGAAGTCGCGCGGTGCGCTCACGATGTCGGTCGTGGCGATGGGCTTAAAGTCGTAGAGATCAGTGTTGCCAGCGTGACGCAGGTACGGGGCGCAGGTATCGCCAACGTAGTCGGACGTACCGGCACCGGTGAAGACAACGGACAGACGGCCCTCGCCCATAGCGCGAGCCTCGGCCAGGAAGGCCTCGATGGCCTCCTTGTTCTCGCGATAGATGTTGAGCGTATCACGCCAAAGCTCGGGCTGCTGAGCAATCTCGGCCGTGGTGATCTGGGCGCCGAGCTCGGTGAGCTCCTCGACACTCTTCTCGAACATTTCTAATACCTCTCTCTAGAAGTAATCCTCTGACGTGCAATTATACACTTCGGTTGGTTATCTGGTAGTAACCAGTTAAATACAAAGAATCATCATATGGAAACGGTGCAGACACTAATCGCTACGCTGGTGGTAAACCTTGTATTTAAACTGATCGGCACGAGCAACCGAGAGCGTATACTCCACAACCTCGTTTGACTCGTTATACGTAGTCCTAACCAAATCGAGCACAGGCGAGCCCTCGACGATTTCCAAAAGGTGGGCATCGGTGGGACGGGCTATGCTCGCATAGAACTCCTCTTCGGCCACGCGTATTTTTTGTTGAAAGTCTTGCTCAATCACATCGTAAAGCGGCTTACGCTCCAGCAGCGGTCGCTTTAGGGACAGAAATTGACGAACCGGTAGATAGCTACGTTCGACCATCATGGGCATGTTGTCGGCAGAACGAAGGCGCTTGAGCTTAAAAATGCGATCACCGATACGTAATCCCATATGCTCGGCCAGATTCTTACCGGCCTCCATCTCGCAAAAATCGAGAATCGTGGTCTCGGGGTCGCGACCCATCGCGCGCATCTGCTCGGTAAAGCTGTAGGACTGCATAAGATTGGTTGCCTTTGCCGAACGGTCGGTCACAAAGGTACCGCGACCGTGCTGCCGAACCACCAGTCCTAAACGCTCCAGTTCCTGCAGAGCTAGGCGTACCGTAGTGCGCGAGAGACCATAGCGCTCCGAAAGTTCGCGCTCGGAAGGAATCATGTCACCGGCGCGATATTCATGGTCAATCTTTTCGGTCAGAATATCGACCAGCTGATCGTACAGCGGTTGCTTACGCGCTCCGATCGCCATCCTATCCTCCCTTTTGCTCAAACTAGGCTACTACCTTGGGTGTTAAGCATTATCGGTCTGCAACACCCGAATCATTAAGAAAACAAAAGCCGCGCGCTCTTTCGAGCACGCGGCTTTTAACATACACATGGCTTAAGGGGTCGGGGTGTGAGCCGCGTAGGGACACACCCCTCAAGCTAGAGCCTTACCAGATGCTCGGCCAGAGACCAAGCGGGCCAGCGCCCAGGATGCCCAGAACGAAGAGCAGCAGAATGCCCTTGGTCGGGGTCCAGCTGTGCTTAGCGAACATGTAGTAAAGCAGCAGCGTAAGCATAAGCGGGACAAGCTTCGGGACGATGGTGTTGAGGGTGTCGGCAACAGAGAAGTTGACCGGATCCTCGGTGACGGTGCCGTAGGTAACGGACTCCATGCCGTTGCCCAGATCGGTGACGCCGCACTCGACAGCGTTGCCGTCGGCATCGGAAGCGGTGAGGGCGTTGCCGTCCTCATCGGTCATGGCGATGGTACCGGCCTCAGCGGTCTCGGTATCGATGCCCTCCATACCGGTGAAGTTCTCGGCCTCCTTCTCGGAGACGATCACGGTAGTAGCGGAGAGGCCACGGGTGGTGCCGTTGGGGATCTGGAGGTTGATCTGGGTGCCACCCATGGTGACGACCAGGCAACCGACGACGAAGACGCCCATAATGGAAGCGGCACGCGTGAAGGCCTGCATGTTGGCAGTCAGAGCGTCAATAGCGCTGGTGCCAAGCTTGTAGGACCAGTTCATGAGCCAGAAGCGCAGAGCGAACTGGACGACGTTGAAGATCACCAGGAAGATGATCGGCGCAGCGGCGTTGCCGTTGATGGCCATGTTGGAGGTGATGCCGGCCGTGATAGGCACGAGCGTCAGCCAGAACAGGGCGTCACCGATACCACCGAGCGGGCCCATTGCGGCGACGCGGACGGCGCGGATCGTGGGGATGTCAACCTTGTTCTGCTCGAGCGAAAGCACGATACCCATAACAAAGGTGACGAGGAACGGGTGAGTGTTGAAGAACTCCAGGTTGTGGCTCATGGAAGCCGCGAGGTCGTTCTTGTTGGTGTGGATCTTCTCCAGACCGGGGATGATGGAGTAAAGCCAGCCAGCGGCCTGCATGCGCTCGTAGTTGAACGATGCCTGCAGGAAGCAGGAGCGCCAAGCCATCTTGTTGAGGGTCTTCTGGTCGAGCTGCGGAGCAGGAGTGAGATCCTCGTAGTGCTCCGGGATCACATACTCATTAGATGCCATCTTCGAAGTCACCTCCGTCAGAAACAGCTGCACCCTTCAGCTCGGTCTGCTGCTGGAAGTCCCAGAAAGCAATGCCGAAGCCGATGAGAGCGAGGATGAGCAGGGCAGGGGTTGCCAGAGAATCGTTGGCAACGGTGATGAGCGCGAGGCCAAAGCCCATGAGGAAGAAGCCCCACATATCGCGGTTCATCATAACCTTGAGCAGGACGGCGAAGCCGACGAAGCGCATCATGCCGCCTGCAGCGGACAGACCGGTCTGCAGCCAAGTCGGGATGGCGGAAGCGATGGTCTGACCGATGGTGGCGCCAGCGATGAAGAACAGGGTGACGACGACAGCGAAGATCAGGCCGAGCAGGGTCATGGCGAAGTAGTTCAGGCGCTCGATGCCCTTGGTGTCCGCGTTGTGAGCCATGTTATCGGCCGAGGACATAAGCGGGGACATAAGCGTGAAGACCAGGGTAACACCAAGCTGGCCAAGCAGAGCGAACGGAATGGCGAGGCCGACTGCCGCGTTGGGCTCGAGCTTCGTAGCGATAGCGAGAATGGCTGCCATGATGCCGCCGATGACGGCGTTAGGCGGCTGAGCGCCTCCGATCGGCATGTTGCCGATCGTCATGAGCTGATAAGTACCACCCACGAGAAGACCGGTGTTGAGGTCGCCAAGGATAAGACCGATGACGGCGCCGGTGACGATGGGCTGATAGAGAGACTCGAGGAAGTTGAACTGGTCGATTGCCGCGATGAACGTAACAACGAAGACCAGTGCGACCTGAATGATCGAGAATTCCATCTTGCTCCTCCTTTCAAAATGTATGTACGCACTTTGGATATCACGTACAGAATGTCAGGGTTTCACTCCTGACAACGTGGATCACGAGGATTACGAGAAGAGCTTGCTCGTATCCTCAACAGGCGTGCTCGGAACGCGCCTGATCTCCAACTCCACCCCCAATTCCTGCAGCTCTTTAAACGCAGCGACATCCTCGTCGTTAACTGCGACGGAGGTGGCGACTTGGCGCTTTCCTTCCGACATGTGCATGTTGCCGATGTTTACCTTCTTTATAGGCACACCGCCCTTGACGAGCGTAAGCACGTCTTCCGGTGTTTCGGCCACGATGAAAATCTTCTGGCGCGGGCTCGCCTTGCCAATGACGTCGATGGTCTTCTGCAGGGAGAAGAAACGCGTAGCGACGCCGGCGGGAGCGGCCATCTTCATGAGGTTCTGACGCATGGTGTTGGTCGACACGTCGTCGTTGGCGACGAGGATGAGGTTGGAGCCCAGGGTGGAGTTCCACTGGGTCGCGACCTGACCATGAACCAGTCGGTTATCGATGCGGGTAAGAAGAATGTTGGGTTCTGCCATGTTGATCAGCTTCCTTTCGTTGATTGCTGACGACAGTTACTTAATCTCCTGAATCGCGTAACGCGAAACATCTACGACGGCACCGGATCGGACTTTGATCTGGACCTTTTCGCCTTCGATGCCTTTGACGGTTCCGTAGATACCGCCGGCGAAAAGAACCTCCTGACCCGGCTTGAGCTCCGTGTGCAGCTCCTTGAAGTACTTCTGCTTCTTCTTCATGTTGATTTGCGACCAGATGGTGTAAATCAAGCCCATGATGACAAGCAGGCCCAAAAGAGCGACCGAGGAACTCAGAACACTGGCTCCGAAATCGGCCATTAGATGCCGTCCTCGTCGCCGAAGATATCCTCTTCCTCGGCACCAGCGACGGAGGCGACCGTCTGGGCGGTGATGCCCGTCTGGCCAACGGTCACGGCCTGCTCGCCAAGCTCGGCGAGCGTGGCGTTGCCGCGGAGGAACAGAAGCTCAATAACCATGGGAAGGTTAGTTCCAGTCAGAATCTCGACGTTGTCGACATCCTGGGCAATCATCATTGCCTGGTTGAACGGGGTACCACCAAGCAGGTCGGTAAAGACGAGCACGCCATCGCACTCCTCGCGCATGGCGGTAATAGCGGCGCGGAGATCCTCACCGTAGGAAGCAGCCTGGTCGCCCTCAAAAGGAACGACGGTAAAAGCGGGCTGGTCGCCAGCGACCATAGCGATAGCGTTTGCGAGGCCGGGTGCGAACTGTCCATGACCGGTAAGAATAAAGCCAACCATTCAAATTTCCCTTCCGAAGGTGTGTACGATCTGAGTCCGATGATGTTCGGAAGCCAGCGGGCGGACGCCCTTAAAGCTTCTTGGAAAGCGTTCTTTGAAGACCAGTGGTCTCTCAACTGGTAGTAACCACGTGACGTGTTGTTGTCACTATATCATCACAGAAGAGGTCGCTTTCGCTGATTCACGCAGTAAAACGTTTTTGCACCGCTCACGGCGATAAATCGACCGTTTACCGCTCGTTAACACTTCTACCTGCGGTTTTGAAATACTTTGACGAAAGATCGGAACCTTTTCTGTGTCTAAACAACGCAGGGTGGCCAAAAAAGGCATGTAGAAAAAATGCAGGTCATTGTGAAGATTTGTGAATTGGTCTTTTTGACTTAATACCAGTTAGAACCAGTTTAGAAATTATCGGTGAACGGTAGTTTTCGACCGCTCAGCGGTTATTTCCAATCGTTTGCAGCTCCTTTTCCATATGAATTAGGGAGACCCGATGAAGCACTTGCGCGGTTGCGGGAAATTTCGATACTCGTCCATCCCCCACGTGCCAAACTCTCACTCCCTAAATATGCCATAAGCTCTCGCTATTCGTCTTACAAACATAACTTACTCTAATCTGTAATTGTTTATCGTTTATCATTAAGTATGTTATAAGATTTAAATATCATCCTAGACATTGGTTGGAGGAGCTATGATCCGCTGGAACGTATCCAAATCGAATGAATCCATCAACCGCGAACAGGCAATAGCCGATCTGAGGAAGCTCGCTCACATCTGCAAATGGGCCACAATCTGCACCGCCGTAGCGCTCGCTCTGGGACTTCTCGCAGTCATTGCAATCGAGCTTCTACTCATATTGCCTAGCCTCTCCCAAGGGTTCTGCCTCCAATCCGTAGAGCTTAATGCCGGCGAAGGGCCATCTCTCGCTCTCGTCGGCGCCAATGAACAGACCCCTCTTATGCTTGTCGCGCACGACGGTCATACTGCCATAGGGAGCGCCATGATGACATGCCTTGCGCTTGCCATTGTGCTAAGCGCATACAGGTTTTTCTCCGCCATTGAAAAGGCGGGCAGGCCCTTTGACCTCGAATGCATCCGCATACTACGTCAAGTAGGACATTTGTTCCTTATTGGCGGCGTTGCTGTGAAGCTTCTTGGTGCCATAGTCACGGGGCTGATACTCTCAGGATTTGGCGGCAACTTTACGGATGCGCTTGGCGGCCAGCACCTCGACCTCTCTATGGTCTTTGCAGGCCTGATTATTAGCCTGATTGCCAGCGTCTTCCAGTACGGGTGTATCCTGCAAATACAAGATGACGAGTTGCTCTAGGGGGAATCCATGATTATTCTGCGTCTCGACCGCATGCTCGCCGAACGCAAGATCTCATCCAAAGAGCTTGCGGAACGCGTGGGCATCTCCCAGGTCAATATGTCGCGCATCAAGACGGGCAAGGTTTCTGCCGTGCGCTTTTCAACTCTTGACGCGATATGCCGGGCACTCGACTGCCAACCGGGCGATGTACTGGAATATATGCCTGACGATGAAGCCGATAACCTCTTTGGACTTAAAGATTAATTGAGATTATTTAACTACCGGTACCTCCGACGTAATAAGCCCGCTAGAACGGATATCGTTCTAGCGGGCTTATTCAGATAGTTCGGCTACGCGATCGGTAAGCTCAGGCAGATCTTACGCAAACAGGCCGTAAATGCTGATGTTGGCCTTGGCGTACAGGCTGTTGGCGTACTCGGTCCACTTGGAGCTGGCGCTCGAAGCCTGCGAAGAATACTGCTGGTAAGCGGTGTAATAGGCGGTCATGGCCTGCTTATAGGTGGCGCTATCGGCGGTAAAGGCATCGTCGGCGAAGGCCTTAGCGTAGGTGCTGTCGGCGTCCTTCCAGGTGCCCTTCGAGCTATCCCACTCGTCGCCGGCAAGTTTGATGATGTAGTCGGCGTAGTCCTTGCTCGCAGTCTCCTCGTTGCCGTCAGAAGGCTCGGTCGGAGCGGTCGGCATGCTCGCGGAAGCATCGCCCACCTTCTTCTTGTAGAGCTTCTGCAGCGTCGCGGACTGACGGACGATCTGCTTGGCCTGATCCTTGGACACGCCGTACTGTTTTGCCATGGTCTTGTAGTCGGAGGTGCCGATGGAATCCTCGGCGTACTTCTTCATCTCCTTAGAAGAGACGGTAATGCCCTCGTCCTCGGCAGCATCGAGCAGAATCTTGTTGCGCACGTAGGACAGGATGACATCGGCAGAAGGAGCGGTGTAGTTGCCATCGCTATCCTTGACGGTATCGAGGCTGTACTGGCTCTCGATGGCCTCGCGCGCGGTGATGTCGCTCTTCTTGCCGTTATAACTATAGCTTGCCACGGTCGAATCGAGCTGGTCCTCGGTCAGGGTCGACGAACCGACACCCTTGCCGCCAAAGCCGCCATTGCCAATAAAGAAGCCGACCACCGCAGCGATCACGACTGCAACCACGAAGGCGGCGATCATCGTCTTCTTGTGCTTGGATGCATGGTCGTCCGCGTCGGAGTCGTCGTCCTCGTCCTGTTCCTCGGGCATGAGGTTCTCGTCGGCGGCGTCCGCGGCGACCTTTGCCTCCAGGCGAGCGTCCTCTTCCTCGGCGGTCGTGCCGGCAGCAATGTGCTCGGCAGACGTACCGGCGACCAGGTCGATCTTCTCGTCCTCATCACCGTCGGGGCCTTCGCCGCGCTCGATGATCTGGATGCCGTCGATCTCGTCCTTCTCGTCCTTCTTTTGAATCAGACCCATATCAGTTACTCCTTGTTAGGAAACATAGTCTTCAATAGAATACGCCCGACGAGGCGCCGGGCGTATTGATTCTTAGGTTATACGCAAACACTTAAGTACTATTTAGGCGTTTGCAGTCTGCATGCCTTAGGCCAGGTGCGCGATAACGGCATCGGCAAAGGCCTGCGTGCCCACAGCGCCCTCAACGGAGCCGGTCTGGGCACGACGCACGTCACCGGTAACCTGCTCGCCCTCGTCGAGCGTGGCAGATACGGCGGCACGAATGCGATTGGCAGCATCGTTCTCGCCCAAGTGGTCGAGCATCATCGCAGCAGAAAGGATCTCGGCCGTGGGGTTGGCGATATCCTGGCCCGCGATATCGGGCGCGGAGCCGTGCGTTGCCTCGAAGATGGCGCAGTCGGCACCGATGTTGGAGCCGGGGGCCATGCCCAGACCACCCACCAGGCCGGCGCACAGGTCGCTCACGATGTCGCCGTACAGGTTGGGCAGCACCAGAACATCGAAGTCGTTGGGGTTCTGGACCAGGCCCATGCAGGTGGCGTCGACGATCTTGTCGTTGAACTCGATATCGGGATAGCCCGCGGCCACCTCGCGCGCAACGCGCAGGAACAGGCCGTCGGTCGCCTTCATGATATTGGCCTTGTGCACGGCCGTCACCTTTTTGCGGCCGCAGCGGCGGGCATACTCAAAGGCGTACTCCACAATACGGCGGCTCTTGGCGATAGAGATGGGCTTGATCGAGATGGCGGAATCGGCGGCGAATGTCTTTTGGCCCGAACGCTCGACAAGCTGCGAGAGCTCCTCGACCTCGGCTGCGCCCTCGTCGAACTCGATGCCGGCATAGAGGTCCTCGGTGTTCTCGCGCACGATGACCAGGTCGACGTCGCGGAAACGCGAGCCGTCGCCCGGCTGCGACAGACAGGGACGCACGCAGGCATACAGGTCAAAGTGCTTGCGCAGGGCCACGTTAACGCTGCGGAAACCCGTGCCGACCGGCGTGGTGATGGGGCCCTTGATGGCAACCTTAGTCTCGGCGACCGCGTCGAGCACGTGCTGGGGCAGCGGCGTGCCAAACTCGTCCATGACGCCGGCGCCGGCCTCCTGGACGTTCCAATTGATCTGGACACCGGTGGCCTCGACCACGCGGCGCATGGCCTGCGTAATCTCGGGACCGATGCCGTCACCGGGAATCAGGACTACATCGTGCGCCATAATCTGTTACTCCTCGTCTTCGGCGTCGTCAGATTTTTTAACGCTAGCACGCTTCTTCTTTTTGGAGAGATCCAGGCCAAAACGTTTAACAAGCATTTCGCAAATCTCGCTCGAACGGGCCTTGAGATAGCTGCCCTTACCGTTCTCGGCATCGAACTTAAGGCGCAGCGCGAGCTTCTCGGCAACCTCGGCGTCGATCTCGCCCTGGCAAAACTCGTACAGGCAACCGAGCATGTCGCGATACTCGAGGTCGCCGTGGTAGCACTGGATGGCCTCGTCCAGGATGGGCCAAGCCTCGCGCGAACGCTCGACGCTCGTGGCACCCCACACGCACAGCAGGCGGAAGGCGGCATAGCGCAGCGTGGAGGAGATCTCGTCGAACAGTGCGGTCTCGGCGCCCTCAAAGGCATCGCCCAGCTGCTCGGGGCAGGTGGTAGCGAGCGCCGTCAGGGCATCGAGGGCCTCCCAGCGGGTCTGCGCCTCGGGGCGGTCGAGCGCCTCGATCAGCGCAGGCACGCAGGGCACGACGCGCTGCGGGTCACGCTCGGCCAGCAGATGCAGCACGCGGGCGGCAAACTGGCGGATGCGGCGCGTGGGGCAGCCGAGCTCCTTGACCAGACGGTCGACGGCGTTCTCGTTCTCCTCTGCCAGCTGAAGCTGTGCCAGCTCCTCGTCGGTGAGCTGTTCGTCTTTGTTTTCTGCCATAGTTACCTCTTCTTATTTCTTAGCGTGCTTGCCAGCACCCTTGCTGTCATCGGTGACCGAGATGAGCTGTCGGTCGGCTGCGCCATTGCGACGCGCACGGCGGCGTTCCTCGGCGTCGCCCGCGTCGGCGGCGGCGCGGTGAGCCTTGTTGACGTTAAAGACCTCGTCGTGCTTGCGCCACGGACCGACGGACTCGCCAAAGCTCATCTTAAGGCCGGCGATAAAGCCGCCGAGCCAGCCGATCGGCGCAAACTGCACCAGCGGGAACAGTGAGAACACCCAGGTCAGCAGGACGACTGCCGCCGCGCCTGCAAAGTTGGCAATCCAGTAGTCGCGCTTGGTGATCACGCGCTTTTCGCAGGCCCACTGGCCGCACAAAAAGCCAATGTAGATCGCAAAGAGAAAGAGCACCAGCGCGAGCACCACGAACGTCCAGCTCATGGGCGCTACTCCTCGTGATGATGGCCGCAGCAGCACTCGTGGTCCTCGCCGTGATGGTGACCGCAACCGCACTCGTGGTCGTCGCCATGCTCGCCGCAACCGCAGCCGTCCTCGTGGGCACCGTGCTCCTCGGGACGATACTGCGACCAGTCCAGACCGGCGGCGATGGCATCGGCCTCCTCCTTGTAGAGGACCGTGATGGCCTGGGTGCCCAGCTTGGCGCCACCGATGGCGTCGAGCATGTCGTAGAGCGTAAAGGCCACGTCGGCGCCGGGCAGCGCGAGCTCGCGGTCATCGGCGTAGGCGAGCGCCAGACGCAGATCCTTAATGAAGTGCTCGACCATAAAGCCGGGCTTGTAGTCGCCGTCGAGCGCCTTGGGGGCTAAGCTCTCCATAGCGCCGGACTTGCCGGTGCCGCCCAGGATCATCTGGCGGGTCTTCTCCAGGTCAAGGCCGCTCAGCTCGGCAAATGCCATGGCGTCGGCCATGCCGACCATGCAGGCGCCCAGCGACACCTGGTTGGCGAGCTTGGCAGCCTGGCCCTTGCCGGCGCCATCGAAGCAGCAGATGTTGGCCGCAAAGGTGGCAAGGATATCGCGGACCGGCGCGATGTCGTTCTCGGTGGCGCCCACGATAGCCGTGAGCGTGCCGGCGATGGCGCCCGACTCGCCGCCGGTGACGGGGCAGTCAAACGCCATGCGACCGGAGACTTGAGCGGCCTCGGCAATGTCACGGGCGAGCTCGGGCGAGCTCGTGGTGAGGTCGATCAAGACCGCGCCCGGCTTGGTGCACGCGAGCAGGCCGTCGCCCGCCAGGTAGAGCTCCTCGACCTCGGAGGGATAGCCCACCATGGTAAAGACGACATCGGCGTTCGCCGCGGCATCGGCCGGCGTATCGGCCCAGACGGCGCCGCGCTCAACGAGCGCTGCGGCCTTGGACTTGGTGCGGTTGTTGACCGTGACGGGATAGCCGGCGTCCAGGATGTGGCCGGCGATGGGGGCACCCATGATTCCGGTGCCGATAAATGCGACGGAGAGCTTGTTTGCCATGAAACCTTTCCTTTTGGGTTGGGTGTTATTACCAGGTTGAATACTCGGTGCCAGCGTTTGGGCTGTGAGTTGAGGGCGATTACGGCCGCGTTACTTGCCTACTGGCCGCGCACGCGGCGGGCGATGCGGTCGGAAAGCGAGGCTTTCTCGGCGCGGTTCTTGCCCCAAAACGCAAGTGCCACCATGCCGGGCCCCACGTGCGAGCCGATGGTAGGACCGACGGAACTACGGATAATCGTGACGTCGGCGCAGCCCTCCTCCTTGCGGATGGCGGCTTCGAGCCAGTCGCCGTCCTTCTCGGCATCGGCAGTCATAATGGCGATGGGCATAGTGCGATCGGGCACGTAGTTCTCACGGAACGACTTGAGGATGGACTTGAGCGCCTTCTTGCGGCCGCGGTTGACGCCGATCAGCGACAGCGAGCCGGCAAGGTCGTAGGAGAGCTCGGGCTTGACGTCGAGCTTTGCCGTGAGCTGTGCCGCCGCGGGCGGAATGCGGCCGCCGGCAGCCAGCGCGTCAAAGCTCTCGAGCGTAAAGTAGCCGTGGACATAGGTCTTGGCCTCGTTTGCCCAGTCGACCAGCTGCTTGGCGGTGAGTCCCGCTGAGCGTTGACGGACGGCCTCGAGCGCCAAGAGCTCGCCGGTCGCACAGGGCAGAGCGTTGTCGACCACGTACAGCTCAAAGTTAGGATACTCGGCGCGCACGGCGTCCGCCGCCTGGCACGCGGAGTTGTAGCTCGACGACAGCGCCGAGGTAAAGCACAGGTAGACCGTGGGCGTACCCTCTTTGGCGCACTCGGTAAAGAACTCGATATAGCGACCGAGCGACACAGCCGAGGTGGACACGCGGGCACCGGCGCGCATGCGGTCGTAGAACTCCTTGGGTGTGATGCTCGACCAGATGTCATCCGTGCGCTCCTCGCCATCGATAATGAAGGGGAAACCCAAGATATCGACATCGAGGTTCGCGGCGACCTCGGGGCTAAAGTCGCAGCAGGTATCGACGACGATGCGGCAACGGTCCGAATGACCGGCGGATGCGGCCTTGTCCATCAAAGCGACTCCTTACGTAAAAAGGCGGCCACCCGCATGGGATGGCCGCCAACCGTTAACTCATGCAAGTTAACGTATTTTACTCGTCAAGTGTTTCGATGCGGGGCTTGATGATGCCATATCCACCATTCTTACGGTGATACACCACATTGATGAGGCCAGTCGTCGCGTTCTCGAACACGTAGAAGTCGTGGCCCAGCAGATCGGTCTGCACCAGCGCCTGCTCCTCAGTCATCGGGGTGACATCGATGACCTTCTCGCGGACGAGCAGGTCGTCGTCCTCCTCGGGCAGCAGCAGGTCGGCCAGATCCTCGACACGCTCGACCGGTGCAACATCCGCTGCGCTGGCACCACCCTGGCGGTTGTCCACGACCTTGGTCTTGAACTTGCGCAGCTGGCGGGTGACCTTATCGGCGGAGAGGTCGATGGCGGCGTACATATCTGCACCGTGCTCGGCAACGCGAATCACCGAACCGCGGGCGCGAACCGTAACCTCGACGATTGCCGGGTTGGGGTTCGAGGGGTTCTTCTCATAGCGAAGTACAACGTCGACCGTCATGGGCTCGATATCGAAAACCTTGAGCGCCTCGCCGATCTTCTCATCCACATGCGCACGCAGAGCATCGGTTACCGTCGTCTTGCGTCCAGAAACCTTGATATCCATACGTGGCTCCAATCTGCCTCGGGGACTTACTGTACTGGCTATGTACCCATTGCCGTGCATTTAATCACGCGGATTCCCAAAGACCCGAATAACGATTGCTTGATACCGCATACCGAAGTCTCGCACTTTTCTGTGGCAAAGTGCGCTATAGGAGGGAGCCGGCGACTTTGTATTTGGTCCCGAAAATTGGCTTTGAACTGCTGGTTTTATAGAGATGAAAAAGCCGGGCTCCCCTATTGGGGAAGTCCGGCGGTGCGTGTTGAAACCGTGAAGAGGTGTCCTTTCCAACGTATAGAAGACACCACCCCTAGCAATAACTAGCTATTAAGCTTGTTAATGTCGTCGTCGGTGATGGTGCCTTCCTGGCTGGACGATTTGTCCTCGGAGGATGCGGTCTCATTGTTGGAATCGGAGGACTCGCTGCCGGAAGACGTGGTCTCACTGGACTCAGAGTCGCCCGGCTGCACGTTAGCGCCCGAAACCGTCTTAGTGGTGAGGTCGTAGGGCATCGTGCCGTACCAGACGCAGTGGACCGCCTCGAGCGTGCCGTCGGCCGTAATACCGTCGAGGGCATCGCTCACGGCACGGCACAGTTCGTCATTGGACGAGAGGCCCGCAACACCAAGCGTCGAGGGCGCCTCGAGCGCACCGACATAGGAGACCTCGCTCATCAGGCGTGCAAGATAGCCGCCGGCTGTGGAGTCGCAGATCACATAGTCGACCTCGCCGGACTCGAGCGCCTCAAAGCACTCGTTGATGTTGGAGTAGGTCTTTTGGTTGGCGGTGATGCTCTGCTTAGCAAGCGCCTCCTGCGAGGCCGAGGACATCTGGACACCCAGAGTAGACGTGTTAAGGGTATCGGTGGAAACGCTTAGCGACCCACCATCGCTGGTTTTACCGAACACGGAAGCGGCATCGTACAGGCAGGTGCCGAGCGAGCTAACGTCCCCGTCCGTGGAGTTGATCTCGCCGATAAAGATATCGGCCTTTTTGTCGCCGAGCGCGGAACCTGCCGAAGACGCATCGACAAAGGCGACCTTAAGGCCCATGCGGCTTGCGAGGGCACGGGCGGCGTCAACCGCATACCCCGTGAGCTCGCCGTCGGCGCCCTGCATTGCCTGCGGCGCATCGGAAGTATCGAGGGCAACCGTCAGGGTTCCGGGAGTGACCAGGGCATCGTCCGACACCGCCGGCGTGACGGTCTCGTACTCGATCTGGTCGATCGTGGGAGTCGTGAACGTAGACAGCGGGTTGAACGCGCATCCGCTCAGGCCCAAAACGGCAATGACCGCTGCGGTCCCAGCACCTAACCGAGCCGCGTGCATCAAGCTGCCCCTCACCATGTCCACTACCCTGCCTTCTGTGTCGTATACGATCCGTGCGTTGCGCGGAATATCGGGTTGTTCCCACCAGCTGACCTGGTATTTGACCCCACACTTGCGCACCGGGGTGTTTGCTCGGGAGGCCGCAGCCACCTTCACGACTGGCCCGCTCGCCCGCGAGGCGGTATTGCCCCAAAGAAAGTAGAACGGACGGTGCGGCTTACATCTAGGACGCGCCATGATCGCGCCGCGCGCACGCGGTCGCTTACGTGGATCCCTTTGACCGCGTCTGTCTTGGACTAGGACGGGCATTTCGTCCGTCCGCAACCACAGCCTGGCAGGAACGTAGCGCATTATAGCTAAGTTCAAGCTAAAGTTTAAGGTTAAGGGCGTCATTCGCATCGTGCGCACAGATTTTGCAGGTCGGAGTGGGCTATTCGTGCCCCTATGAAGCCCGGAGCTCCCCTACGGGGAGCTCCGGGGCGCCCTTCTTAGGGTGCCCTGGTCAAAATATGGCAAATATGAGTACTGCCACCAATTTAGTAACAGGCAGTTTTAGCCTCTCGGACAGATTTTGCGCTCAGTGTCGCCAACCTGATGCTTAGTTATTCTACATTTGTTTATTATCTTCTTACTTTATGACGCCTCCGAGTCCTAAATTCCTTGATTTTGCTGTTACTGATTTAGTGACAGTACTCATATTTGCCATATTTTGGCCAGGGCATATGATTAACCCCCTATTTTCGACGTGAATTAGACCGGCTTAAGCCCAAAACACGCCCGCAGCGTGTTAAGCAACGCCTCTTGCTTCTTCCTGCGGGCATCGACACGATTCCGGTACCGCTTTCGCATACGCTGGTGCATGCGCCATGCGAGCGCTTCCATCGCTTCCATGTCACAGAGCATTTCGTTGTTGACCGTCGCGACCTCGATTCCCATAGTAATCAAGCCCGTGTTGCGCTTTTCATCATGGATACGTCCCCTCCGAGAGGAATGGCCCAGCTCACCGTTGTATTCCAGGTCAAACCGGGCTGCCTCTTGATACGCATCGCAAACTGCATGAGGCATCCCCGAGATTGCCTGCGCACGGTCATCGAACTCGATCTTGTAGTCGGTCTTAAAAGGTCCGCAGGCAAACCCGCCATAGGAAAACGGAAGCGAAAACCGGGCGAGCATGATGCACTCCATGGGCGAGAGCAGGTTTTCCGAAAGATAGGGACACAGACGCAGCAGCTGTTTGGCCACATTCCCCTTGCATGCCGCAAGGTAATCTGCCAGACGATCGGGCATCAGCACCGGCTCGACTTCAAAGTAGCCCACGTCTGCTGGCTGGTCCTTGTCCTTTGCAAGTTTATTCGTAACAGGCGAGGTGTAGGGAGGCAGATACTTCCCGCGGTCGCTCAGTGAAATCTTAGAGCACAGCTCCTGGGCCAGGGCAAACGCCTGGATGCAGCCGACCTCACGCGCAACGGCAACACAAAGGGCCTCGGGAGATAGGCTGTACACCCCCGGTTCCACCTCTAGAATCGAGCCGGCGGGCAACCCGGAACACACGGACCAGCCTACGCCAGGCATGCGGCGGCGCTGCGCCGCAGATCCCACCAACAAGCACAGATCTTCCTGCACCTCGCCACTTTTGGCTCCAATTCGCACCAAGTCAGGAAGATAGATATCCTCGGTCGAGGGCGACGACGTGCGCAGCACACGGCGCTCTTCATCGGGATTAAGGTCCTTCCAGCTGATGTAGCCCATCTGCCGGCGCTCGGCGCGCATCATGCGTAGCGCCGAGGCACCTGTTAGGATTACGGAAGCCGCTAGCTGTTCGCCTGTCGGCTCGTTGCGCCGCTCAATCTTCACTGCCACAAAACCACCCCTACCAAACACGTGCGATAGCAAGGCCATCGACTGCCGCAGCGCCGGCACGCTTGAGCTCCGCCGAGGCTGCTGCCATGGTCGCGCCCGTGGTGATAACGTCATCGATAAGCAGTAGGCGGCGGCCGCGCACGTCCTCAACCGTCTCGTACATGCCTTGGGCACGCTCGCGACGCTCCTCACGACCGAGTTCGCGCTGGTCGCCACGCCCGTACTTGACGAGGGCATCGAGCAGGGGAACACCCGACAGCTCGCAAAATGGGCGCGCAATGGCCTCCATATGATCAAAGCCACGCCGCCGAAACGCTGCCGCCGTCGCAGGCACAAACACCACCGCATCCGCACCGGACAGCACACCTCCTAAGCGTTCGGGCGCTACGACCTGGGCATGCAGGGCGGTGTCGTAGAGCAGCTCCGCCAGATACGGCGCCAGGCGTCGCTCGCCCGCGTCCTTGTACGCTTTAATGATGCGCGGCAGCGGATGCGCGTAGACGGCGCACGCCAGGCAGCGGTCGAGCGCCTCCGCCATTGCCGAGGACGTGCCCTCGACCGAACACTCAGTGCACAGCAAATCCCCAAACGGGGCGCCGCATCGGGTACAGCTATGACGTGGGTCGATGAGCGTGAGTGCGGCCAGGCAGTCTTGGCAAATAAGCGCACCGGCGCGCTCGCAGCCGGCACATCGTGTTGGCGACAATGCCTCGAGTGCCTCGCGTGCCGCCCGCTCGGCAAACGGCAGCAATTCGTCCGCAAACGGTAGGGCGCCGGCACCCTGCAGACAGCTCAATATGTTCAGATGGCTCTTCAAGACACAACCCTCCCTACATTCGGTCGCAGGGAGGGTTGTTGATCCGGCGCTATGATACCCCGATGCGCTCGGGGCAAGGCGGGCTAAATCCGCTCGCGGGCGTTATTCGCCGGCGGGCGGTTGTGGTGCGGACGAAGACGGGGTCGAGCCCTCGCCACCATCCTGGCGCGGCTTGCGGGAACGGCGCCGGCGACGGCGCTTTTGACCCTGGTCGGCCGAGCCCTCGCCACCGCGATCCTCGCGCGGCTCCCCCCCCCCCCGCC